>CAZFKF010000595.1:0-4370 GCA_964518805.1 uncultured Planctomycetaceae bacterium
GGTGAATCGGCGCAGCCTCAAGCTGGCGATCGAAAGTGTCGACGGGGGCACGATTCGCCTGGCCAATGAGGGCTACTGGGGCATGGCCGTGGTCAAAGACGGCGGATATCGTCTCTCGCTCTCGGCCCGCGCCGGGGGCGGCCTCAGCGGCCCCTTGGCCGTCGCCATCGAGGCGAAGTCTGGCAGGAAGCTGGCCGAAGGCGTCGTCGACGGCATCACGGGCGAGTGGAAGTCGTTCTGCCTCGACCTCAAGGCATGCGACACGGACCCGCAGGCCAAGCTCGTGCTCATGTTCTCCCAGCCGGGCACCGTTTGGCTCGACATGGTCTCGCTCATGCCCAAGAAGACCTGGAAGAACCACGGCCTGCGTCCCGATCTGGCCGAAATGCTCGCCGGGCTCCGGCCGGCGTTTGTGCGGTTTCCTGGCGGGTGCTGGGTCGAGGGGGACGAGATGAAGTTCGCCTACCGCTGGAAACTGACCATCGGCGACGTGGCCCAGCGCGTTCCGCTCTGGAACATCTGGAGGTACTTCGCCACGCACGGATTGGGGTATCACGAATACCTGGTGATGTGCGAAGACCTGGGCGCTGAGCCGCTGTTTGTGATCAACTGCGGCATGTCGCACCGCGAGAACATCCCCATGGACAAGATGCATGAATGGGTGCAGGACGCCCTGGACGCCATCGAGTACGCCAACGGCCCCGTCACGAGCAAGTGGGGCGCGGTGCGGGCCAAGGCCGGGCATCCGGCCCCGTTCAACCTGAAATACCTGGAAATCGGCAACGAGAACGGCGGGCCGGCCTACCAGGAGCGCTACGCCCTGTTCTACGACGCCGTCAGGGCCCGGTATCCGGAGATCCAGCTTATCGGCAACGTGCCCACCGAAAAGCGGCCGTGCGACACCGTCGACGAGCACTACTATTCCAATCCCGAGTTCTTCATGATGCAGGCCGACCGCTACGACAAGTACCCGCGCAAGGGGCCGAAGATCTACGTCGGCGAGTACGCCGTGACGCAGAACTGCGGCCAGGGCAACCTGCGGGGCGCATTGGGCGAGGCGGCCTTCATGACCGGCATGGAACGCAACTCCGACGTGGTGGTCATGTCCAGCTACGCACCGTTGTTCGTCAACGCCCATCACCGTAGCTGGAACCCGAACCTGATCAATTTCGACAGTTCGCGGGTCTACGGCATCCCGTCGTACTACGTTCAGAAGATGTTCAGCGAGAACCGCGGCGACGTGGTGCTTCCGGTGAACGTCGCCTGCCGGCTGGTCCACGAGGGCCCGAACGGCGGCGCGATCGGACTGGGCACCTGGGTCACCCAGGCCGAATACAAGGACATCAAGGTCACCCAGGGCGATAAGACCCTCTTCGCGTGCGATTTCGCCGACGGCACCAAGGGGTGGCGTCTCCTGTCGGGCGAGTGGAAGGCCCAGGATGGCGTCCTGCGTCAGAACAGCATGGCCGACAACGTGCGGGCCATTGCCGGCGACAAGGCGTGGAAGGACTACACCTATTCGCTCAAGGCCCGCAAGCTGGGCGGAACGGAAGGCTTCCTGATCCTCTTCCGCGTACAGAACGACAACGAAAAGGCATGGTGGAACCTGGGCGGATGGGGCAATCGCGGGCACGCCATCGAGTTGGGCGGAGTCATCGGCCAGGAAGTGCCCGGGCGGATCGAGACCGGACGCTGGTACGATATCCGCATCGAGATCAAGGGGTCCAACATCAAGTGCTATCTCGACGGCAAGCTGATCCACGATGTGAACTACCCCACGGTGAAATCGTTGTATGCCTCGGCCAGCCGTGTCGAGGCCAGCGGCGAGATGATCCTCAAGGTGGTCAACGTGACGCCGACCGAACAGCCCGCCGAAGTCAAGCTCCAGGGGGCCGGCGAAATCGACGGCCCGGCCACGCTCACCGTACTCGCATCGCCCAACGCGGCCGACGAGAACTCGCTGGAGCAGCCCACCAAGGTCGCCCCGAAGACACAGAGTCTGGAGATCCCAGGTCCGGCCTTCTCGCACACGTTCCCGGCCAACTCGGTGAGCGTGCTGCGGGTGAAGGTGAAGCAGTGAGGGCAAAGCGGCAGGGGCGAAGTAGGGAAGGAGCGACAACAGCGCGGTCGTGTCCCGTAGGGACGGATTCGGTTCTCCGGAATCGGTTCCCAGCGATGAATCGCTGGACTAGTTTCAACCGTCCCTCCGGGACGGAAGAGCGACGAACAAAGGAAACGATCATGATTCACAAACGTCTTCTTCTCTCGGTGGCGTGGGCGGCGGCGGTATCGCTTGGATTCGCCTGGAACGCACTTCCGGCCCGGGCGGCCGTTCCGCCCAAAGCGCCGCTCAAGGCGGAACCGTTTAGCCTCAAGCAGGTGCGGATCTTGGACGGGCCCTTCAAGCACGCCATGGAACTGGACCACAAGTACCTGCTCAGCCTCGACGTGGATCGCCTCTTGCACGCCTTCCGCGTCAACGCCGGCCTGCCCTCGCCGGCCAAGCCGCTGGGCGGCTGGGAGGAGTTGAAGAGCGAGGTCCGCGGGCATTCGGTGGGGCACTTTCTCTCGGCGTGTGCCTTGATGTACGCCAGCACCGGCGACGAGGCCCTGAAGGCCAAGGCCGATCGCGTGGTGGCCGGCATGGCCGAGTGCCAGGCCAAGATGGGCAACGGCTACCTGAGCGCGTTTCCCGAGGAATTCATCGACCGCGTCGAGGCCTGCAAGCCGGTCTGGGCCCCCTGGTACACGATCCATAAGATCTACGCCGGCCTGGTCGACATGTACGTCCTCTGCGGCAACAAGCAAGCCCTCGAAGTCGTCACCAAGGCCTGCGATTGGGTCAAGGCCCGCAGCGACAAGCTCAGCGACGAGCAAATGGAAAAGATGCTCGGCAACGAACACGGCGGGATGAACGACGTGCTGGCCGAGGTCTACGCCCTCACCGGCGACGAGAAGTACCTCAAGCTCTCGCAGCGATTCAACCACCACGCCGTGCTCGATCCGTTGGCCAAGCGACAGGATCGCCTCACCGGCCTGCACGCCAACACCCAATTCCCCAAGATTCTTGGCGCCGGCCGGCAATACGAATTGACCGGCCGGGATGACCTCCGCACCGTGGCCGCGTTCTTCTGGGACGTGGTCACCAAGGAGCGGTCTTACGTGACCGGCGGCAATAGCGACGGAGAGATGTTCACCGCCAAGGAGCACCTCTCCCAGCACCTCGGCCAGAACACCACCGAGACGTGCAACACCTACAACATGCTCAAGATCACGCGGCAGATCTTCGGCTGGGAACCGAAAGCCGAGTACGCCGACTACTACGAGCGGACGCTCTACAACCAGATCCTCGCCTCGCAGAACCCGGAAACCGGAATGGTCCTCTATTACCTGCCGCTGCGGACCGGGGTGGCCAAGACCTTCGGGACGCCCAACGACTCGTTCTGGTGCTGTACGGGCACGGGCATGGAAAACCATGCCAAGTACGGCGACAGCATCTATTTCCACGAGGCGGACAAGACTCTCTACGTCAACCTGTTCATCGCCTCGGAGTTGACCTGGAACGAGCGAGGGCTGCGCCTTCGTCAGGAGACCCGGTATCCCGACGAAGACCGCACGCGCCTTACCTTCACCTGCGAGAAACCTGTGGAGATGACGCTCAAGATCCGGCATCCCTACTGGGCCGTGTCGGGTTTCGAGGTCGCGATCAACGGCCAGTCGCAATCCCTTTCCAGCCGGCCGGGAAGCTACGTCGAACTGAACCGCACCTGGCAAAACGGCGACACGATCGAGGTCCGCATGCCCATGACTTTGCGCACCGAGGCATTCCGCGACAACCCGCGGAGGCTCGCTGTCCTTTACGGGCCGCTCGTGATGTGCGCTCCCATCGAGCCCGGCAAGCCGGTGCCCGCCATCGTAAGCGACGACGGCCAGATCGTCTCGCACATCCGGCCCGTCGCCGGAAAGCCGCTTACGTTCGTCGCCTCGCCCAAGGTGTTCCGGGTCACCGGCAGCCAGTCGGGGCGAGAACTGACGCTGATCCCGCTTTTCCGCGAATACAAGAAGCCGTACATCGTCTACTGGGATGTCCTCGGCGAGGCCCAGTGGACTGCCAAGCTGGCGGCAATCAAGGCCGAAGAGACCCGCCAGAAGGCATTGGACGCCTCGACCGTCGATCGCGTGCTGATCGGCGACGATGCCTCGGAAAGGGCCCACGCCATGGCGGGCGAGAAGACCGGAGCAGGTCCCTATGCGGATCGGCACTGGCGTCACGCGGTCGACGGCGGCTGGTTCTCCTACGAGTTGAAGGTTCTCGATGGCCGGCCCATGACACTCCTCTGCTGTTACTGGGGCAGCGACGTGGGCCCGCG
>CAZFKF010000596.1:0-4369 GCA_964518805.1 uncultured Planctomycetaceae bacterium
GTCGGCTTCCCCCTCTCCCCGAACCCAAGCCGACTTCAGACGGCTGATTTGTTACAAGGGATTAAGGGGAAGGGATAAAGGGGACAGACGCTATGCCGTTGCGATTTTTGTGTGAAATACCAGGCGTGTGAAAGGGGTAGAGTCGAGAGGTGGCGCGGTGGGGTAGGCTTCGGATTACCTCTGTTTCAGGGTTTCCCCGTTTGTGGCGCAATAGCCGCCTGCCGTGCTCTGTTTCCACCTCCCGCTCATCGAACCGGACGGGCGGATTTCCCGCATCAGGAAGTCTTGGGGTCAGAGCAGGAAGTCTTGGGGTCAGAGCGCATTTAGACGATAGCTATTGCATCGGACGGAGGATGGTGGTAGGCTTTGGGCATGGCCCGCCCTTTACGCATCGAATTCGCCGGGGCAATCTACCACGTCATGTCGCGTGGCAACGAGCGCGGCGCGATCGTCCGCGACGGCGCCGACCGCCAGCGGCGTCTGGATTGGATTCGCCGGACCGTGGAGACGTACGGCTGGCGTCTGCACGCCTTCGTGTTGATGAGGAATCACGAACACCTGTTCGTGGAAACGCCCGAGGCGAACCTGTCGGCGGGAATGCAGTACCTCAACGGCAGTTATACGAGCTATTTCAATCGTCGGCATCGTCGCGTGGGGCACCTGTTTCAGGGGCGTTTCAAGGGCCACCTGATCGAGGAACAGGGCTACTTCCTGGAGGTCAGCCGCTATTTGCACCTCAACCCCGTGCGGGCGCGGCTGGTGGCCTGGCCGGAGGATTGGCGGTGGAGCAGTTGCGCGGGGTATTTTAGGGCGAGGGCGGGGCATCCCTGGGTGACCTACGGCCGGGTGCTCGGCGAGTTTGGCCAAGATACGTTGGCGGCGCGGCGGGCCTATGCGCGATTCGTGCGCAGCGGCGTGGCCGAGCCGCCGAGATCGCCGTTTGCAGCGGCCGTCAGAGGCCTGGTGCTCGGCTCGCAACGGTTTGTGGAGCGTGTCCAAGGGCTCGTCGAGCAGCGCTCGCCCGACGCGGCCTTGCCGCAACTGGCGTCCTTCCGCTGCCGCCCCTCCCTGGAGCAGATCGCCACGACTGTCGCAGCGCATTTCGGCCGGGATGCGGGCGCCTGGACGCCCGGCACTCGCAGCGACGATGCGGGGCGGGCGGTGGCGGCCTACCTGGCGCGGCGGCGTTTTGGGTATCCCGTCAAGCAGGTGGCCGAGGCCCTCGGCTACCGCAGTCATGGCGGCGTCCGTGGAGCCCTGGCGCGGGTCGAGGCCGACAGCGACCTAATGAATCGGGCAGTCCCAGAACTAGTGAAGGAATTGAGCTAACGTCTAAATGCGCTCTGACCCCAAAGCTGCCTCATTACCACCTACGCAAGACGAAAGGGCTGGAATGCGAGTCCGCAACGTCGTACTGGCCGTCGTGCTCTGTCTCTGCGCGTTGTGCGACACATGCCGGGCCGACGCTTTGGTCCGGCTCACCGAGAAGAAGCTTCAGGCCGTGCACCAGGCCGTGGCGGCCCTGAGAGCCCAACGACAGGAACCCGCTCGGTCCGGGCCGCTGCGCGACTACCGTGCGGTCATTCACCTCCATTCGGCGTTCTCGCACGACAGTCGCGGCACGCTGCCCGAGATCGTGGCAGCCGCCAAGGCGACCGACACCCGAGTGCTCATGTTCACCGAGCACCCGTCCGACCGGTACGACCCTTGCCGGAACGGCCACCAAGGGTTCCACGACGGCGTCCTCGTTATCCCTGGCGTGGAGACCAAGGGCCTCTTGGCCTTTCCCACGCAGAGCCTTCGCGCCCTGGATGCCCTATCGCCGCAGGCGTATGCGGACCGGATCCGGGAAATGCACGGACTCGTGTTTCTCTCGCATCTCGAAGAGCGGCTGGATTGGGAGATCCGCGGCCTGACGGGCACGGAGATCTACAACCTCCACGCCGATTTCAAGGATGAAACGAAACTGACCCACGCATTGCGCAACCCGCTCTGGGTTCCGACATTGCTCGAACTGTTTCGCAAGTATCCCCAAGAGGCCATGTCTGCGGTCCAGGACTATCCGGCCGGTTACCTCCGGCGTTGGGATCAACTCTGTGCGACCGCTCCGCACACGGGCGTGGCGGCCAACGACAGTCACCAGAACGTCGGGCTGGCGATGCGACTCGCGGACGGCGAGAACGTCCGCATCGAGGATGCCTTGGGTAAGAGACTGCTTGAGGTGAAGCTTGTCCTCCTCCCATTCCTTCAACCGTTGCGCAAGGGCAAAAAGGCCGGCGATCTTCTCCTGCGGTTTCAGCTCGATCCCTACGAGAACAGCTTCCGCCACGTGGGCACGCATCTCTTGATGCCCGAGTTGAGCCGAAGCGCGGTTTGGGGCGCGCTCGAGGCGGGCCGGGCGTTCGTCGCCTTCGATTGGCTGGCCGACGCCACGGGTTTTGATTTCGCAGCCCTCGGGCCGTCGCGCCGCCACGAGATGGGCAGCCAGACGCCATGGTCCAGCGATCTGAAGCTGCACGCCCAAGCCCCGCTTGCAGTCCACTGGAAACTGATACGAAACGGAACACTGACGCACGAGTGCGAAGGCCGCTCGCTGGACATGCCGGTCGCAGAGCCGGGCAACTACCGGGTGGAAGCTTGGCTCACCGTGGCTGGCGAACCAACCGTCTGGATCCTCTCGAACCCGATCTACGTCCAAGCGGTCGCCAAGGCAGGTCCGTGAGCCCGTGAAGGACCGGAGAATCGTGAAAGCCCGAAAGGGCCCTTGCGGTGCCTTTACGAAGCGCTCGCGCGCCGCCGGCGGCGATCGTTCGCCTTGCGCCGTTCCTCTGCAACACGCCGTTCTTCCGGAATGGCCTGATCAGAATCGCCGGCCGATTCCGGAGTCCCCTGTGTTCCGAGGGCCGCATCGCGGCGAGACTCCGTGCGGCGTCCCTTCCTGCGGCGATCCGCGGTCGAACGTTTCTCGATCAGGTGTTCAAGCTCGGGCGGAACGGAAAGGTGCTCGTTCATAACGAACTCCGTGAGAGCGTTGGGCGCGGGCTCGGTTCGGGATAGGTCACGGTCTTGTGGGCCGCGGGACGGACCGCCTCCCGTCGTCGCGACTCGCCCGACCCCTCCAACTGGAACGGCGGGAGGGGCGCGCTCGGCATCGGCGGTCCGCCGTAGTAGGGAACGGATTCCACCGGGCAGTCGTAGGGCGTCGACGGTGTGATGTCCCGCCGGCAGGCCGGAAGATGGTCTTTCACGCGGTACGGCTTCTCGACGGCGTCCGGCAGAATGCTCTCCCGGGGACGCGGGTAGCGCTGCAGGTCTTCGGTCAACAGGGGCGTTTGCGAGCGCATGACTTCGCTTTCGTGGCGGCTGTCGCAAACCGGTTGTTCGGGGACGATGCGCGGAAGCAGGCAGATGATGATCTCGCGACGCTCGCGCACCACTCTCCGGTGCTGGAAGATCCGTCCTACGAGCCAGAGGTCGCCCAGCATCGGCACCTTCTGTTGTTCCTCGGTGTCCTCTTCGCGGATCAGACCGCCGAGGACCATGCCTCGGCCGTCGGGCAGGATGACGTCGGTCTCGACCTGCGTGGTATTGGAGTTGGGCAGCCCGGCCTCGGACACGAAGCCGCCGGACACTTCGGGCTTGACGTGCATGAGAATCTGGTTGTCGGCCGTGATCCGCGGCGTGACCTTGAGGATCGTCCCCACGTCGAGGAAGTTGACGCTTTGCATCGTGCTGGTTTCGGTGGTCGTGCGGACGTAGTACCCCAACTGATCGCCGACCTGCAACCGCGCCTCTTGCCCATTGAGCACCAGCACCTTGGGCGACGCCAGGGTCCTGGCGTCCGACTGCGTGCGCAAGGCCTGAACGATAATGTTGAAATGGCTCCCGTTGAAGGTGAACAGGAATGCCCCCGCCGGGTTGGCCAGCGACACGTCCTGCATCACTTCCGGGATGGCGCCCGACTGGAGGTTGGCCTGGGCCAGATGGGCGAAGAGATTCTTGAAGTCCACGCCGTGCTTGAGTTCGTTCTTCAGGTCGACGTCGAGGATGTGGGCCTCGATCAGCACTTGCCGCGGCGCGCGGTCCAGTTCCGTGATGCATTGCTCGATCGGCCGCAGGTAGCTCGGCAGGTCCTGCACTGTGACGACCTCCTGGGTCCGCCGGTTGTCTTGGAGCTTGGTCTCGGTGACGAACGACTGGCCCACCGGCGACAGCATCGGCTTGATCGCCGTCTCGACGTCTTTGGCCGCCACGTAGTCCAGCCGGAACACTCGAACTTGCCGGCCCTGGATCTCCGCGGGCAGTTTCGACGTGCCGTTGACGCTCGACACGTGGACGATCCCGTTGTTCACGGCCCAGCAGGCGCCGG
>CAZFKF010000597.1:0-4362 GCA_964518805.1 uncultured Planctomycetaceae bacterium
ACCATGCGAGATTCGACCTTGGCGGTACAACTCGACGAGCATTGCCTCTCTGCCGACAGCGGACACGTCAGCAAAATCGCCGCGAAGCCGTTCCTCGATTGCGGCGGGAAGCTCGATGTGTATTGCCATAGACTCCCCCATTGACCCAGCCCCTATTATATGGGGTTTCGGCGATTCCGTCAATCCGAATAGAATGTGTGGTTTGCGAAGATGGGATTCCGGTGGGCCTACGAGCCGCGAATTTGAACCACAAGAAAGCCATGGATCGCCAAGACATCTACAACGCCATTCCGCATCGCGAACCGTTCCTCTTGGTCGACGAGATCGTCGAGTGGAACGACGCCAATATCCGCTGCACCAAGAAGTTCACCGGACAGGAGGAGTTCTTCGCCGGCCATTACCCGGGCTCGCCGCTAGTGCCCGGCGTGCTGTTGTGCGAGGCGGCCATGCAGGCGGGGGCCATCCTCCTTTCGCGACACCTGGGCGCGAAGCCCGGGCACATGCCCGTGGCCACGCGGATCAACGACGTCCGCTTCAAACGCATCGTCCGGCCCGGCGAGACGATCGTCTTGGACGTCGAACTGACCGAACGGCTGGCCGACGCCTTCTTCCTCAAGGCCAAGGTGTCGGTCGACGGCAAGGTGGCGGTGCGGTTCGAGTTCGCCTGCACCGCGGCGAAGATGGAATAGCCACCGATGGATTTCCTGCAACTGGCCGATAAGCGGTTCCTGATCTTCGGCGTGGCCAATCGCAAGAGCGTGGCCTATCACGTGGGCCGGGTGCTCGCCGAAGCAGGGGGGCAGTGCGTCTACGTGGTGCAGAACGAGGCCGTACGCCAATCGTGTGCCAAGCTGCTGGCCGGCTGCGACGTGTACACGTGCGACGTGGAGCACGACGACCAGATCGCCCGTCTTCGCGACGAGGTGGCCGTCCGCCACGATCGGTTCCACGGCCTGCTGCACAGCATCGCCTTTGCCGACTACTCGGACGGGATAAAACCGTTCCACGAGACGACCAAGGCCGCCTTCTTGCAGGCCATGGACATCTCGTGCTATTCGCTGATCGCGCTGAGCCGGACGTTCGCCGGCCTCTTGGACGCAGACGCCTCGGTCGTCACGATCTCCATCTCCACGACCCGCATGGCCGCCGAGAACTACGGCTACATGGCTCCGGTCAAGGCCGCCTTGGATTCGGCCCTGGTGTTCCTGGCCAAGTCGTTCAGCCAGTTCTCGCGGGTCCGGTTCAATGCGGTGGCGCCCAGCCTGTTGAAGACGTCGGCCTCGGCCGGCATTCCAGGCTACGCCGACGCTTACCTCTACGCCGAGGAGGTCATCCCTCGCAAGATGGCCGTGCGCACGGAAGAAGCGGCCGACGCGGCGGCGTTCCTCCTCAGCCCGCGTTCGAGCGGCATCAACGCCCAGCGGATCGTGGTCGACGCCGGCATGTCGGTCAATTACTTCGACCGCGAGTTGATCCGCCGCGCCATGCGCCCCGAATGACTACGCCCTTCCCCTCGCGTCCTCCACGGCAAATGCTCGAGGGGCCGCTGCGAAGGACGCGGAGGATCACTTCGACGGACCGGCTCCGTCTCGGCGCGACTGAAATGCCTTGAGGTATTCTTCGCGAAACCGTTGTCCGGCCTGCATGCTCGTCACACAGCGGTCCCAATCGAGCGCCGGGCGGACGCCAAGCCGAGCGGGCGGCAGAGCTTGTCCGCGCATCGCATCGGCCAGCTTTCGGAAATCGTGGGCCCAGGCTTTGGGCTTTCCGTCGCTGGTGAAAAGCCCGGTCCGCTGACTGACATCCCTGGCCTCGAGCTGATCGTAGAAGCCCCAATTGAGCCAGCCGGTCGCCAGCCCCTGCGTGGTCCGGATGGCGTGGCTGCACCACTCGGACTGTTGCACATCGGTGGCAGCCGGATGGCGGCCGCCGTCGATGGTCAGCTTGCCGCCGCCGTACCAGCCAAATTCGGCAACGACCACCGGTTTGCCCGGCGCGGCAACTTCCCGCACGACCGACTCCAGGTAGGCCAGGTTCCGCTCCTCGGCCTGCTTGCTGGAGTAGTCGTAGAAGCCCGATTCCAGCGGATAGAAATGGACCTCCAGGAAATCGAGCCACCGGGCCTGACGCGCGGGGCGGAAAGCGGCGTAGTGCCGCACGCCGGGCAGCAGGGCGGGTACGCTCCACTGGATCATCCCCACCGTGACCAGGGCCTGCGGATCGGCGGCCTTGATGGCGGCTGCCTGGCGCCGCGTCCACGTGTCGGCCACGTCCTCGCGGAAGTGCTGGTAGTCGAGCAACTGCCGGTCGCCCGGGGCGTCCTTGGCAACGGGCGGAGATTGTTTTCCCCATGGAACGGCCGAAGTCGCGACGCCCCATGCCTGAGCCGCCTTCTCCGCCGAGCCATAACGATTCTGGAGCCAGGCGTTCCACTTCGACTGCATCGCCGGACTGTCCCAGCCGACTTCCGGCTCGTTAAGCAGATCGTATGCAAAGAGCGCCGAGCGGCCGCGATAGCGCCCGGCGAACCGCGTCCAGAAGCCTTCGACGGCCGCCAGGATTCTTTCATCAGCGATCCGATCGCCGGCCGCCCAGGAAGGGATGCCCTCCCAATGATCCGGGCCCGTCGGATGCACGTAGATCCCCGCCGCCTCGGCGATGGCCAGGAATTGGTCGAACTTCGTTAGGCCCTCCTCGCAGAGCGAATCGGGATCTCGCAAGAACGATCCGTAGGTCAAGAAGACCCGCACGCAATTGACGCCCCACTGCTTCATCCGCGCGAAGTCCTGCCGGGTCGCCTCGGCGTCGAACTTCTTCCAGACCTGGGGCGCCCAACCGGTGCCCGGGCGGTAGTACGTCACGCCCATCGGCACAAAGCGTTGGCCGTCGGCCGTTGTGAAGGTCCGGCCGTCCGCGGCAACGCGTATCTTCGGCAACACGGCCTTCGCCGAGTCCTGCCCGCGGACCAGGGCCGGCGACACGCAGAAGAAATGGACCGCCGGCACGACGACGAGTATGGCCCGAAGGCACTTGTGGGATCGCATGGTTCGAACCACCTCGTAGAATCAAAAAAATAGAAAACCTTCGGACCAAGAAGGCAGACTTGTCTGCGGCCGTCTAGTTCTTCTTGCAGCCGCAGCCGGGCAGATCGGCCCAATCCTGCCACTGATCGCGGTCGCTCCGCTCCAGCACACTCCAGTACAGGCGAACGTCCTGCACCAGCCCTTGCCAGTGCTGCGGCCCCGCGTATTGGCCCACGGGCGAACCGAGGTCGGCCCCAACGTTTAGGGGCTCGGCAGGCTGCTTGGCGATCAACTTGCCCGGCTCGCTGGCCACGGTCCAACCGTTGACAATCAGCAGCGTCTTGCCTTGCGGATCGATCGCGCCGGCAAGGTGGATCCACTGATTCAAGACCACGGGTTCCCGGGCCGCGGCCTGCGAAAGCCGGCCATCGGAGCGGACGGCGAAATGCGGCACGCCAGCCTTCAGATAGAGACTGAAACCGTTGGACTTGTCGCCCATCGCCACGAGCACCCCATCGGGCCCGGCCGGCTGGCAGAACGCTCCCACGGTCAGAGCCCGCGAGGCCGGATTGAGCGACGCAGGCACATCGCCCATGACGATCGTCCCCGTGCCGTCGAACCGGATCGCATTCCTGTTTCGTCCTTCGACGATGGCGCCGTTTTGCAGGCGGCCGGCGTGCTTCTTACCCGAGCCGTCGCTGATCTGAGCCGCCTCGCTCGGGAGGAAATCGTACTGCAGGGCCAATTCGATCTTGCCTTTGCCGCGGCTGGCCGTCTCCGATCTTGCCTCCGCCGCACTCCAGCCAATTGCCAGAGCCAATAACCCGACCACCCACCTCATGAGAACCTCCGGTACAGAATAACGATGACAACGTTCTACTATACCGAGGGGTGGGGGGACAGGCAACGTGTCACCCCACGACTGCACGGCGTGATTCCGAAGGAGGAGGGGCCGACGAACGGCCCTTCTCGCCGGATAGAAGCGGCCTTCGCCGTCTCTCAAGGCCGCTGATCGAGAGTCAGGATGGCGGCCAAGGTTGCCTGCACGGTCTTGGCGGCGTTGGCCACGTCGCACCGTTCGGGGATGTCGCCCTCGGAGTGGTAATTGGGGTCGGCATAGGGCCACGAGCCGATGTTGACGACCGCCGCCGGGTATCCGGCGTTGACGAACGACCCGTCATCGTCTCCGGGGTTGGAGCGCTTGGCCGCCCGCTGCTCCAAACCGATCTTGTAACGGACGTTCACCTCGCTCATCAATTGGGCCAGGCGTTCGCCTTCGGGCAGGGTGTATCCGGTCACGTTGATGCTCTTGCCCGCCGCCGTCTGCTCCGGCGATTTG
>CAZFKF010000598.1:0-4353 GCA_964518805.1 uncultured Planctomycetaceae bacterium
TCAGTGCCGTGCGGAGCACCGTTAAGATCGTGGGCGAGAACACGCCGCTGCACTCGCAAGGGTACTTCGTGTACGACTCGCGCAAGGCAGGCTCGGTCACCGCGTCGCACCTGCGGGTCAGCCCGCGCCCGATCAAGGGCTCGTACCTGGTCCACAAGGCCAATTTCGTGGCCTGCCACCAGTTCCACTTCCTGGAACGGATCGAGATGCTGGCCCTGGCCGAACCGGGCGCCACGTTCCTCTTGAACAGCCCCTACGGCCCCGACGAGGTTTGGGACCACCTGCCGATCGAGGTGCAAGAGCAGATCATTGCCAAGAAGTTGAAGTTCTGGGTGGTCGACGCCTACCGCGTGGCTCGCGAGACGAACATGGGCGTGCGGATCAACACGATCATGCAGACCTGCTTCTTCAAGCTGGCCAAAATGCTCCCGCCCGATGAGGCCATCGCCCACATCAAGGAGTCGATCAAGAAGACCTACGGCAAAAAGGGCGGTGGAAAGGTCGTCGAGCAGAACTACCTGGCGGTGGACGGGGCCCTGAGCGCCCTGTTCGAGGTCAAGGTGCCCGAGAAGGCCACCTCGCAGCTCCGCATGGTTCCGCCGGTGCCCGCCACCGCTCCGGCGTTCGTCAAGGACGTGCTGGGCATGATGATCGCCAACCGCGGCGACGATCTTCCGGTCGGGGCCCTGCCGGTCGACGGCACCTTCCCCACCGGCACCACGCAGTACGAGAAGCGGAGCATCGCCCAGGACATCCCGATCTGGGACGCCAAGATTTGCATCCAGTGCGGCCTCTGCTCGCTGGTGTGCCCGCATGCGTCGATCCGCATGAAGGCCTTTGAGCCGGCCGTGGCGGCCAAGGCGCCCGAGGGTTTCGTATCGGTGGACTGGAAGGGAAAGGAGTATCCAGGTTACAAGTGCACGGTGCAGGTCTTCCCGGACGACTGCACAGGCTGCGGCCTGTGCGTCGACGTCTGCCCGGCCCGCGACAAGACGGTCGCCAAGCACAAGGCGATCGACATGGAGCCCAAGCTCAAGCATCTGGATCGCGAACGGCAGAACCTGGAGTTCTTCCTCACGATTCCCGATCTGGACCGCTCGCAAGTCAAGGCCGACACGGTCAAGGGCTCGCAACTCTTGCTGCCCCTGTTTGAGTTCTCCGGGGCCTGCGCCGGCTGCGGCGAGACGCCCTACGTGAAGCTCATCACCCAGTTCTTCGGCGACCGCATGATGGTCGCCAACGCGACCGGCTGCTCGTCGATCTACGGCGGCAACCTGCCTTGCACACCGTACACGGTGAACCACGAAGGCAAGGGCCCGACCTGGTCGAACTCGCTGTTCGAGGATGCTGCCGAGTTCGGCTTCGGCATGCGGCTGGCGATCGACCAACAGATCGACAACGCCACGACCCTCCTCCGCCGTCTGGGCTCGCAGGTGGGCGACGATCTCATTGGCCAGTTGCTGGCCAACCAGCAGGAGACGGACGAGGCGATCGCCAAGCAGCGGGTCCTGGTGGCCGACCTGTGCAAGCGGCTCTCGGCCCTGCCCGACCGCGACGCGAAGGACCTCCTGGCCGCGGCCGACTACCTGATCCGCAAGAGCGTGTGGAGCTTCGGCGGCGATGGCTGGGCCTACGACATCGGCTTCGGAGGGCTGGATCACGTGTTCGCCTCGGGGCGCGACGTGAACATCCTGGTGCTCGACACCGAGGTGTACTCGAACACCGGCGGCCAGGCGTCGAAGTCCACGCCCCGCGGGGCGGTGGCCAAGTTCGCCGCCGGCGGCAAGCCGGGCCGCAAGAAGGACCTGGGCATGATCGCCATGTCCTACGGCAACGTCTTCGTCGGGCAGATCTCGATGGGCGCCAACCCGTTGCACGCGCTGAAGACGATCCGGGCCGCCGAGTCCTATCGCGGCACGTCGATCATCATCGCCTTCTCGCACTGCATCGGATGGGGCATCGACATGGCCACCGCCATGGGCCTGCAGAAGGAGGCGGTGGCCTGCGGCTACTGGCCGCTGTATAGCTACGATCCTCGCAACGAGGAGCAGCCGTTCCAACTGGCCAGCCGCAAGCCGGCCGGCAGCTTCAAGGATTTCGCCCTCAAGGAAGCACGCTTCAACATGCTGGTCCGCTCCAAGCCGCAAGAGGCCGAGCGGCTCTTGGCCCTGGGGCAGATCGACATCGACTCGCGGTGGCAACTTTACGAGCAACTGGCCTCGGTCAAGCGTGGTCCGGCCGCCGCGGGCGGCGACGGCAACGGCGCCGGCAAGGCTCAGACAACGAAGGAGGTGGAGGCATGAGTGTCAACCTGAGCACCGAGTATCTCGGCCTGAAACTGAAGAATCCGCTGGTCATCGCCGCCTGTCCGTTGACCCAGCCGCTGGATACCCTCCGCCGTCTGGAAGACGCCGGCGCGGCCGCCGCCGTGTTCCCCTCGCTGTTCGAGGAGCAAATCGAGCACGAGAAGACCGAGTTGGCGCGAGTCCACGATTTCGGCACGGAGAGCTACGCCGAGGCGTTGAGTTACTTCCCCGAGCCGGAGCAATACCGGTTCGAGACCGAGACCTACCTGGAGAGCATCGCGGCGGCCAAGAAGTCGCTCTCGATTCCCGTCATCGGCAGCCTTAACGGGGTCTCGGACGGCGGCTGGGTGAGCTATGCCAAGCTCATCGAAGAGGCGGGGGCCGACGCGCTGGAGTTGAACGTGTACTTCATTCCCGCCGACGCCGAGTTGTCGGGCGAGGCCGTCGAGGCCCGCTACCTGGAACTGGTCGCCTCGGTGAAGAAGTCGATCTCGATCCCGCTGGCCGTGAAAGTGGGTCCGTATTTCAGCTCTCCGGCCAACATGGCCAAGCGGCTCGTGGAAGCCGGGGCCGACGGCCTGGTGCTATTCAACCGCTTCCTCCAACCGGAGATTGATTTGGAGGACCTCTCCGTTCAGCCGAAGCTGGTCCTCAGCACGCCCAACGAGTTGCTCCTGCCGCTCCGCTGGGTCGCCGTGCTCTTCGGACGCGTCCGGGCTTCGATGGCCGTCACCAGTGGCATCCACGAGGCCGAAGGCCTGCTCCAAGCGATCCTGGCCGGGGCCGACGCGGGTATGATCGCCTCGGTGCTCTACAAGAAAGGCATCTCCCAGATCGGCGAGATTCTCCGCGGCGCGTCGCAGTGGATGGAAGAGAAGGAGTACGAGTCGGTCGCGCAGTTCAAAGGCAGCATGAGCCTGGAAAACTGCCCCGATCCCAGCGCTTTTGCCCGCGGCAACTACATGAAGACGCTGACTAGCTGCTCGGGCCAGCCGATCTGAGCATAGCACGCGGTCGACGGTTGGCAGCAGGCAGACTCTCAGCCCCGGCGATGTCGCCGGGGCTTTTTCACGCGCGTCGATTGGCGAATCCTCATCCAGCCGCGTCTCGTTGTTGACGCAGGTCAATGCGCCCGGTACCGTGACGCAGTATGACGGCCGAAGCGACCATCGTCTCTTGGCTCTACGGCGCTGTTGCGCGTTTGTTTGGCCATTTCCGGACAACTTGGGCGACTTGGATTTGCGGGGATGTCGATAAGACCGATCGTCCGATACATGCTCCTTTGCGAGGACTGCCGCACGGATTTCACCAGTCCGCGGCGCGTGGATATTCTGGGGCTGCTGAGCAACATCCGTTCGGTGGACGACCCGCCGTACCCGCTGCTATACCACGAGTTGTGCATTTTTGTCGCGATGACGGAGTGTCGAGGAGAAGGGCAAGTTCGAATTGCCTGCGTTTACGAGGAAACGGGACAGACGGTCTTCGCTACACCGGAACGTCGTATTGCCTTTGGCGATGACCCCTTGGAAGTGGCCGGCGTGATCTTCCGTATCCGGGATTGTCTGTTCCCCCGTTCGGGCTTGTACGCGGTGCAGTTGTGGTATAATAGGGAGAAAATCGAGGAACGCCCGCTGCGATTGAGGTGAGTCATGGCGGATCAGTCACCATCCCAAAATGAGGGATTCCACATCCTGGACGAGTTCGTGTGCCGGGCGATTCTCGATCACTCGGCAACGCTCCCATCGCCATCGAGCACACTTGCTCAACGAGCCGAGAGTGAGGAAACCAGACTCGCGGCCGATCTATCCGTGGAGGCGTCTCTGGGCCGCCACTCCGGCAAAGCCAGTCGCCTGCAACGCTTCGTCGGTAGGCGAGCGCTTTACCTGGAAGGAGGCACGATTGTCGTAGTGCGGATTGAATCCGCAGTGGCGTCGCCGGTGGGCATGACCGCAATCGTGACCTTGGACCGTGCCGTTTCGGCGACTTGCCAAATTCGCCGCGTTCGGCAGGAGGGCGAAGATCTGGTTGAGACTTGGGGCGAAGACTG
>CAZFKF010000599.1:0-4350 GCA_964518805.1 uncultured Planctomycetaceae bacterium
CAGCATTGGCGACGTAAGGACGGGAATGTACCACCAGGGGTAGTGCATCGGCTCTGAACTCCTAGAAAGACACTTCGAGACCCCTCCTATGGTGGGCCCATACAGGGAATACGTCAACCGGCGGACGGCCTCTGCATTTCGTCTTACCCGTGCGTCGAAAACCACGTCCGCGCGGTCCGTTTGCTGCAGGAATGCACGGCAGGACCCAATAATATTACGCAGCCGGCTATGACCACTATAGGTGGAATCATACCGTCATGTGTGGCGATTCTCGCAGGCACTTCTTTCACGCGGCCTGCTGGGCTTTACAAGGTAGACTAGCCTACGGGATTCCACGGCTCAACTCAATTGCCTGCGAGAGGCTCCGTCCTGCCCAAAATGGTCAGCACATGCCCCTATATCCTTCAAACGGTTGCCCCGGTTCAGCCAGCAATGCTGGAATGTGCCTGTGGCCGCGTACTGCACGTGATCAACGGAGAGCACTATTCGGGCGCCGAGCGAGTCCAAGACCTGCTGGCCGCCCGACTGCCGCAGTTTGGGTTTCGCGTCTCGTTTGCCTGCGTCAAGCCGGGACGATTCCCGCACCTCATGAAGTCGCTGCGCGTGCCGGTCTATTCGACCGCGATGAAGTCGCGGTGGGATCTGCGTTCTGTGCGGCACCTGGTGGCGTTGGCGCGCAACGGAAAGTTCGATCTGCTCCACGCCCACACCCCACGGACCGCCCTGCTGACGGCGATCGCGGCCCGCGCAGCTCGACTGCCCTGGGTCTACCACGTTCACAGCCCGGCAGCGCGAGACTCGACCTGCCGCTGGCAGAACCGGCTCAATGCCCTGGTGGAATACGCCAGCTTGCGGAGCGCCTCGGCTCTGATCGCCGTATCGCATAGTCTCGGCCAAGGCCTATGCCGCGGGAAACGCCATCGAGATCGCGTATTTGTGGTGCCCAATGGAGTGCCCTGCCAATCCTATCACCCGGCGCGCAAGCCAGGCGTGGGACCTTGGATCTTGGGCACGATCGCCCTGTTTCGTCCGCGAAAAGGACTCGAAGTGCTGCTGGACTCGCTGGCCATCCTTGGCGCGAAGGGGGTCCCGGCGCGGTTGCGTGCCGTCGGAGAGTTCGAGACGCCCGAGTACCGCAGCCAGATTCAGGCCCGGGCCGAAGCGCTCGGCCTCGGCCGGCTCATCGAATGGACGGGCTTCAAACGCGACGTCGGTCGCCAACTGTCGCAGATGGATCTGTTGGTGCTCCCCAGCTTGTTTGGGGAAGGACTGCCGATGGTCGTGTTGGAGGCCATGGCTGCCGGCGTGCCCGTCGTGGCCTCGCGCGTCGATGGGGTTCCCGAGGCGATTCGCGACGGACTGGACGGTCTGCTGGTGGAGCCGGGCAGTCCCCCCGCGCTGGCTGATGCCGTTGCTCGATTGGCACGCGGCGAGTTGGATTGGGCGGCCATGAGTTCCAGCGCCTTGGAGCGACACGCGAAGTACTTTTCCGACGAAGTCATGGCCTCCGGGGTGGCCAAGGTCTATCGCAGGGTCTTGCCAACGGACGGGGACGCGCCGTAGGCTTGAAGGAGAGGAGTTGCGTCGATGCCGATTTACGAATACGAACACGACGATCAGCCTGGCCCAGATTGTGCTGACCGGTTCGAGGTCCTCCAGCGCTTCGACGATCCGCCGCTTCAGCAGTGCCCGACCTGCGCGCGGCCCTGCCACCGGGTCGTTTCGTCGTTTGCCACCGGCCGTTCCTCCAAGGGCGGCCCCGGCCGCAAGGTGGACATGAGCACGAAGAACCTCGAACGGCTTGGGTTCACGCAGTACCGCAAGGCCGGCGGCGGCCGCTATGAAAAGACCTGCGGCGAAGGCCCCCCGGTCATCAACCGCGGCTGAGGTTGGGGCTGCCTTTCGGGCCTGGAAATGCGTGATGCGCCCGGGTAAATTGGGGTGACCTGCCAAGAGCCCCCCCAAGGTTACCTGCCCCATGCACTTCGACGAGATCCGCACGCGACTCCACGCGTTGGCCATGGCCACGCCGGTCATTGATGCCCACACGCACGTGCAGGACGATCGAACCGGCTTCACGCGCCAGGTCGCGGCCGGCAACTTGGCCGGCACGCAGGCCTCGGTCAACAAGCCGCCGCAGAGCGTGGTCGATCAGGGGATTCGGCAAGGGCATCTGGTCCGCCGCACCATGACCGACGCGACCCACGGGCTGTTCTACTCCTGGTTCTCACAGATCGTGGAAGGGGCCGGCAACCGGTTGAGCGAGGCCCTCGCCATGGTCGGCGAGAATACGGACGCGGAGCGACGGGCGGCCGGACGCTTCCTCGTGGAGCAACTTCGCGACAGCCGCTACAGCGAATACGCCGAGTGGCTCCGCACCATGTTCCGGCTGTATCGCGGGGTACCCGGCGATATCGATCCGCTGGACCCGAGGCACTTTGACCTTGTGGCCGACGCCGTCGCCGCCGAGCGGAACGACCCGTCGTTCGCCGATCGCGTGCTCGGGGACCACCATGTTCGCGCGTACGTCACGAGCATCGAGAACCGCGACAAGGTGCCGTTGGCCCCGCCGATCCGGCCCAAGGACGTGGACCTCGCCCACGCGACGCATCCCGAGTCGTGGAACATGTTCGACTTCAACGGCCTGCTGTGGCCCGAGCGGGCCACCGACTTTGGGCTCTTCACCCAGGGGCACAAGTTCCAGGCCGAGAAGTACGTCGTCCACCTGGAAGAATACTTCGAGCGCGAGATCCAGGATGCCGCGACGCTGCAAGACGCCACGCGGGAGTTCTTCTGGCGGATCCTCCGCAGCCCGAAGACCAACCCCGCGAGCCGCATCCTCTACGTCGACGGGTTCCAGGCCCAGGATTGGCGTTTCAGCCGCCCGTACTCGAAGGCCACGGTGGATTGGGCCGTGGTCCACCAACGCACGCAGCTTGACGGCGAGAACCGCCGGCAAGTCATCGCCTGCGTCGCCGAGGCGATGCTCGAAGCGCTCAACGATATCGGGCGGCAGCGCAAGGAGGCCGGCGCGCGATTCGGGGTTTGCCTTCAACTTTGCGGCGGGGCGCGGCATTTCATGGATTGGGCCCGCGAAATCCAGTCGATCCCCGAACACATCCCCAACCTGCCGCAGGACGAATACCCGGTCTGGATCCGTTATCCGCACGTCCATTTCGAGTACATCAGCGCCCACGAGACGCTCTACAACGACATGGCCAACGCGGCCAAGCAGGTGGGCAACGTCTCGGCCGGCCCGTGGTGGCACTACTTCCGCCGGCACAAGATCGCGCGCATGGTCCGCGATCAACTCAGCATGGGCCCTTTGAAGTCGATCGCCTGCGGGTTTACCGACGCGCGGTTTGTGGAAATGGTGGCGGCGAAGTACGTCTCGATGCGCCTTGGTGTCGCCGACGCGTTGGCCGGTCTGGTGGCGGACCGCTATTCGAGCCTGTATCATGACTTCGACGCGGCGCAGGGCGTGATGCGGGAACTGCTCTTCGTCAACCCTGCGGCCGTGCATTCGATTCCGATCGATGCGGAGGACTTCCGATGAAACGCGATCCGAAACGCATTGCGCCGCAGAGTAGCAGGCACACTCCGTGTGCCCTCCGCAACGCCGCGCGGGGCGAGCCTGCCACTGCGCGGCCCTTGGGGACGAATTGGAGACCCATCCTGCCACTGTTTGTCTCAGCTTTCCTCGTCGCAACAGGCTCGGTCCGCGGCGCCCCGCCGGTCGATGGCCAAGGCCGTCCGTTGATCCGCAAGCTGGGCACCGTGGATGTGGACAAGGTGGAGAACTCGCCGGTGGTCTTTCGCGGCAAGCTCTATCGCTGCGAGTGGTTTCGCAACGCCGGCTGCTTTCACTTTGTCGATTGCGCCTCGGGCCGCACGACGCCGCAGTTTGCCAAGGGGTGGTGCTTTGCCAATGCCTTTGTCGACGGCGACACGGTCTACGTGACCGGCACCCGGCCCGGCAAGGAGGTGCAGATGTGGATCTCGAAGGACCTGGAACATTGGGAGACCCGCACCGCGTTGGACCTGCCCGGCTTCCAGATCTTCAACACGTCGATCTGCAAGGCGGACGGCAAGTACGTGCTCATGTTCGAGATCGGCGAGCCGAAAGAGCAGGCCGGCGCACCGTTCACGGCGCGGTTCGCTACGTCCGCGGATCTAAAACACTGGACCGTGACCCCGCCCGAATGCGTTTACGCCAAGGACCGCTACACGGCCCCGCACTGCCTGCGGTACCTCGACGGGTACTACTACGATTTCTACCTGGAGAGCATCCGCGGCGGTTACGAGCAATTCGTGGTGCGGTCGAAGGATTTCATCCATTGGCAGTCCAGC
>CAZFKF010000600.1:0-4343 GCA_964518805.1 uncultured Planctomycetaceae bacterium
AGCGGTGCCGTCAGATCGACCTGGGCCGTTGGCTTTCTGAGAAGTACAGCCTGCCGGAACTCGGGACGGACGCCGAAGAAGACGAGGGCGACCGTCCCCCCGAGGGATCCATCCGCGACGATTCCCCCCAGGAATCCTGAGGCCCGGGGCTCGTCCTTGCTTGCGTAGGGCGCGATTCGTCGTATAATGCCGCATCGGTGGGGATGTGGGGAGCGACTCTCCTCGGCAAGGATGTCGGCCTGGGCGTAGCGACGTGCCGCCAGGTCTCCATTCTTCGTTCGGTGGCGCCGGTTGTTGTCCCGTTGTCGAGCACCTTCTGCGGGAGATCTGTCATGCCCGATCAAGAGACATCCACGCTGCGCAAGATCGTTTGGTCCGAGCTTTTTCCCGGGCTGATCCTCGTGCGGTGTTTTCGCATCGCCGTCCAAGTTCGCCTGATGGCATGCGGGGCGGTGGGCGTCTTCCTGATGCTTGCGGGCTGGCTCGCGCTGAGCCATCTCTTCTCGACGAGGGACGCGATTCAGCGCGACTTCGAGCAGACGTTTCCAACGGGACTGATCGGCGATCGACTGGGCGGGTCTTCGTCCGTGCTCGGCGTGCTGCCGGGTGAGGTTGCGCCGGTCCTGCCCGCCCCCGGACGTGACGAGGGTTTTGGCGGATGGAATCCGTCAAGCAACAGGCAACTCCACGTGCTGCAAACCTACTGGGGAGTCTGGGAGCACATCGGGGCTCCGTGGCAGCGCCTGTTTGAGTTCGATGCGGAGGCCAAGACGTTCGGCGGCCGGTTGACGCGTTTCGCGTTCCTTCTGCTCTGCGGCCTGTGGGCCGTTGCCGTCTGGGCATACTTCGCCGGGGTCATCGCGCGCGCCGCAGCCGTTGAACTCGCCACGCACGATCGCGCCAAGACGGTGTGCACCTTTCGCTACGCGGCAACGAAGTGGCGGGCATGTTTTGGCGGGCCGGTGTTTCCGCTGGCCGGAGCCATCCTCCTGGCCGTGCCGATCGTTTGCTTGGGATGGCTCCTCCGTTGGGACGCGACGAGTTGGATCACGGCCCTGGCGTGGCCAGTCCTGCTGGTCCACGGGGCCCTCATGGCGTTCCTGCTCGTCGGCCTGCTTTTCGGATGGCCGCTAATGTTCGCCAGCGTGGGTGTGGAGGGAGGCGACTGCTTTGACGCCATCGGGCAGGCCTATCAATATGTCTTTCACCGCCCGCTAGAGTACCTCTTCTACGCCCTCGTGGCGACCGGACTTGGCGCCTTGGGGTGGCTGCTGGTGTCAAGCGTCGTGGCCGTGATCGTCGGCCTCACCTACGGAGCCGCAGAGTGGGGCGCCGGCGGCACGGCCGATTTTGGCTCCTTGAGCGCCTTCTCCGGATGGCTGATCGCGTTCTGGGTGGGAACCCTGAAACTGCTGGGCGTGGGCTTCCTTTACAGCTACTTTTTCACGGCCAGCACGGCCATCTACTTCCTTCTCCGCCGCAGCGCGGATGCCACGGAGATGGATGAAGTCCGCCCCGAGGAGGAAGACCTGCCCGCGCAACCGGCACGGCCCGAAACGAGCGATTCGGCGAACACCCCGCCCGCGAAAGAGAATCTGCCGAAAGATCAGGCCGAATAGTCGCGCCGCAGCCGCAACGTCTCTCAGCCGAGCGCGTGCAGGTAGAGAATGCGCATGCCGATCCCCAAGAGCACGATTCCACCGGCCACTTCGGCCCGGCGTCCCCACGCCTCGCCCAAGCGACGCCCGAAACTCAGGCCGAGAATCGTCATCGCGCCCGCTACAAGCCCAATCACCACGCTCGGGATCCAAACCGAGACCCCCAGCGCCGCCATGCTAAAGCCAACGGCCAGGGCGTCGATGCTTGTAGCCACGGAAAGGGTCACCAGCGACCACCCCCGGGTCGGATCGGCTCGCGGCGCGTGGTGATCGTGCCCGGCCGCCGATTCCCAGATCATCTTGCCGCCGACATAGCTCAGCAATCCAAACGCCACCCAATGATCGTACGCCTGGATGTAGAGGGTCAAGGTGTTTCCGGCGAGCCAGCCCAAGATGGGCATCAGAAACTGAAACAGCCCGAAGTGGAAGCTGAGCCGGAAATGGTGGCGGTGGGTGATCTGCCCAATGGTCAATCCTGCCGCGACCGCCACGGCGAAAGCGTCCATGGCCAGCCCAACGGCTATCCCGAGGATCGTCAGCACGCTCAACGGACACTCTCGACTGGTTCGGGGCTTTGCCACACAGGACGTTGGGACATCGACAACGCTCGCGCGGATTCGTGCGTCGGATGGATCGATTCTCGCCCGCCTATTTCGTCGGCGGCGGAGTCGGTCCGCCGCGAGGCGGCGTCGAAGGGGCCGGCGGTGGGGACGGACGTGGAGCAGCAGGCGCTGCCACGCGGATCGGCGACGCCGGAGAAACCGGTGTGCTCGGCGGGGTCGCGGGAGCGGCAAGGGGGGACATCGGCACCGCAGGGGCGGGAGGCATTGGCACTTCTCCGCCCGTCGTCGGGGCGCCCACCGCAGGGCCGCCAGCCACGGGCACCTTGGTTGCCCGTCCCTTGGCCCCCACCGACTCGCCGTAGGTCGGCTCAGGTACGGTTTCGAGGAGCTTCTCAATGACCTGATCGACATCCACGCCCTCGGCGTCGGCGTTGAAATTGGTGAAGATCCTGTGCCGGAGCACGGGAAACGCGATGGCCCGGATGTCCTCGGCCGTGACCGCAAATCGGCCGTGGAGGATCGCCCGGGCCTTGGCCCCGAGGATGATGTTCTGCGCCGCTCGCGGTCCGGCCCCCCACGCCAGCCAGTTCTTGACGAAGTCGGGGCTCAACGCTTCCTTCGGCCGCGTGGCCCGCACCAGGTCGACTGCGTAGTCGACCATGTGCTGCGAGGTCGGCACCTGGCGCACCAGTTGCTGGATCCACAGAATGTCGCGGCCTTGCAGCACCGGTTGGATTTCCTTCTTCACCGACTGCGTGGTGGCCATCACAATGTCGCGCTCTTCGGCCCGCGTGGGATACCCGATGTTGATCGAGAGCATGAAGCGGTCCAACTGCGCCTCGGGCAACGGGTAGGTGCCTTCCTGTTCGATTGGGTTCTGCGTGGCCATCACGAAGAAGGGCGGATCCAGTTTGTAGGTCTGGCCGGCAGAAGTGACTTCGTACTCCTGCATCGCTTGAAGCAGGGCGGCTTGCGTCTTCGGCGGGGTACGATTGATCTCGTCCGCCAGCACGATGTTCGAGAAGATCGGACCTCGCACAAACCGAAATGTCCGCTTGCCGGTGCTCGGATCCTGATCGATGATCTCCGTCCCGGTGATGTCGCTGGGCATCAGGTCCGGCGTAAACTGAATGCGGCTGAATTTCAGGTGCAGTGCCTGGGAAACGGTTGAGATCGTCAGCGTCTTGGCCAGACCGGGCACGCCAATGGTCAGGCAGTGGCCGCGGGCGAAGATGCACGTGAGCATCTGTTCGAGCATCTCGTCCTGTCCGATGATCACCTTGTGGATCTCGTTCAGGAGCATCTCCCGGGCCTGAGCGATGCGGCGCACTGCCTCCTCAGGTGTCATTTGGGGGGTCGTAGCGGCGGGGGCTGTCGACATGCGGGTCGCTCCATCCGGATGCTGGCTTCCCTCCACGGGAATGTCCTTTTACATTAGTTCAGAGAAGCGTTTGGATCAATGGCGACAGAGACGAAACCCCCTCACGGAGGCCCTATGCGACTCTACCTGCCGTGTGTTCTTGCTCGACTTTCCGCCAGGGTCGCAGGGGCGCCGTCGCCTTGGCGCTTGCGTCCTGGGAATCGCGTCTGCTACGAAGCAGTCCAGCGGCCTGAACGCACCTTGACGAACTGGCGGTACCCGACACTGCGGCGGCTTCTTACGTCTTTCGCGCTGGCGGCGCTGATGTTCGGCGGGCAAGACCTGGTCCAGGCTCAGGCCTTCCGGCGCCACGGAACGGAATTCGACGCCATGCGCGTGGTGACGGTGCCCCAGGGCAAGAAATACCCGATCGTTGTCACCCAGTTCTTTCATCACGGCGAGCTTCGCGAGGATTGCCGCAACCTGGCGGCGTTTCCCAAAGGAGCCATGCGCCCCGTGCCGACCCGCGTGCTTCAGAACGGACCGGGCGATTTCTGCCGCGTGGCGTTCCAGACCGTTGAAGGAAACAACGTGTACGAAATCCTCTACGGCGGCGAACCGGTCAAGGAGGAAATGCCCCCGTGGACCGCCACCCAAGGCCTGTTGCTTGAGACCCGCGAATACAAGAACTGCAATGTCAACAGCTACAACTCGGTGCGCGAGGCCTTTGACGCATCCCGGCGAATCGGCAGCGATTACGTG
>CAZFKF010000601.1:0-4320 GCA_964518805.1 uncultured Planctomycetaceae bacterium
GATGAATCGCCCTCCGTCGAGCGGATCAGTGGCAAAGGCGATCTCAGCCGCCGGCGAACCGTCGTGGCTTCGGATGTCGTCGAGAGTCCTGACGGAGGATTTCGCGTATTCCTCGATGTCGACGAGAGCGCATGCCGGACGGGGCGCGTGCTGAGCGTTATGGGCTTGGTGAGCTTAGTTGCGGCAGAAGATGGACGCACGTACCGCTGTGCGATCCGGCGGCTCTTGAAGACGCTGGGGACGGACCAGCGTCACGTCGTGGCCGCGGGCGATCGCGTCGTTTTCCGCGCCGTGCCCTCCACCAGCGGCGATGAAGGGATCATTGAGCGAATCGAATCGCGTCGAGGATGCATCGCGCGCGAGGTCAAGGGCCGACGGCACGTCATGGTGGCCAATGTCGATCAGGCGTTGATTGTCGGCAGCGCGGCCGAACCTCAGTTGAAGCCCAACCTCATCGACCGTCTCATCGTGGCTGCCGAACAGAGCCGGATTCGACCGGTGGTCTGCATCAACAAGATCGACTTGGTCGATTCGGCGTCGCTCGTGCCATTGGTGGGCGTTTACAGCCAGATGGGATACCGCGTGCTGATGCTCAGCGCGATCACCGGACTTGGCATCGATCGGCTTCAGCGGCAACTCAAGAACCGAGCCAGCGTCGTCGTGGGACAAAGCGGGGTGGGAAAGTCCTCGCTTCTCAACGCAATCGATCCCGCGCTGCGTCTGCCCGTCGCCGCCGTGAGCGAAGAAAACCAGAAGGGACGCCACACCACAACCAATGCCAGGCTTGTGCCTCTGGCGAGTGGCGGGTATGTCGTGGACACGCCGGGCATGCGACACTTCCGGCCGTGGGACGTGGTGGCGGAGGAAGTCGTCAACTACTTCCGCGACCTGCGGCCCTACGTCAGCAGGTGCAAGTTCCCCAACTGCACACACACACACGAGGGGGGATGTGCCGTCAAGAATGCCGTCGCCGATGGCCGGATCGACGACCGGCGTTACGAGAGCTACTGCTGTATCCAGGCCGGGGACATGGATTGAGGGTTCCCAGGCTGACGTGACGATTGGCGTCGCCCACGATTCCGTTTTGTACGCGTGAACCTACTGCACTGAGGGCGGTGTCAACATCATCGCAAGCGTGGCGGGTATTTTGCAGCGCATGACCCCGGAGGCATCATCGTAACGTGGCTGACATGAACCGCGTCGAGAGCGTCGCCAGCGAGGCGGCTGTCTTGGTTGGAGTCCTGCTCGATCACCAGCCTTGTCCAGGGGCCGCTTTGGAGGAATTGGAGGGGCTGGCCAAGGCAGCCGGCGCTCGGGTGGTTGGACACCTGACCCAGCGGCGCAACGCGCCGGATGCAGCAACCTACATGGGCAAGGGAAAACTCGAAGAGCTGAAAGCCCTGGCCCAAACCGCCGGCGCTGACTGCATCATTTTCGACAACGACCTCTCTCCCGGCCAAACGCGCAATCTCGAGGAGGCGCTCAAGACCAAGGTTCTGGACCGCACCGAACTCATCCTGGACATCTTCGCCAATCGCGCCCAGACCTATGAATCTCGCCTTGCCGTGGAGCTAGCGCAGTTGGAGTACTCGTTGCCCCGGCTGAAACGGATGTGGACACACCTGTCGCGTCAGAAGAAGGGAATTGGTCTGCGCGGCCCCGGCGAAAAACAATTGGAGAGCGACCGCCGACTGGTCGAGAAGCGGATCAACGACCTGCGCCATGAACTGCGTCTTGTCCTTCGCCGCCGCGAACGCGAGGTCGCCACGCGCAGCGACTCGATGACCGTGTCGCTCGTAGGCTACACGAACGCCGGAAAGAGTACGCTCTTGAATCTGCTCACCGGAGCGGACGTGGTCACGCAGAACGCGCTCTTCTCGACCCTCGACACGCGGACCCGGCGCTGGCAGTTGCCCGGGTGGGGACCGGTACTGCTGAGTGATACGGTCGGATTCATCCACGGCTTGCCTCATCATCTGATCGCCAGTTTCAAGGCCACTCTGGAAGAGGCGCAACAGGCCAACCTCTTGCTCCATGTGGCCGATGCCGGCAATCCGGCGGTGCTGGAGCAGATCAGCGCTGCGTACCGCGTCTTGTCCGAGATCGGATTGGAGGACAAGGACTCGATCGTTGTGCTCAACAAGATCGACCGCCTCTCGGATCGCGCCCGCCTCGAAGGTCTGCTCCACCGCTATCCGAATGCCGTGCCAATCAGCGCCCGGCGCGGAACGGGGCTGACCGAATTGTCGCTGGCGGTCAGCGAAGCGTTGAGCCGCGCGTTCCGCGACGTTGATATCGAGTTTGGCGTCGGCAATGGCCGGCTCATGGCCTACCTCTCCGCCCATTCCGAAGTGCTTTCCAAGCAGTACCACTCCGACCGCGTTCTTGTCCACTGTCGCATCCCCCAGAAGCAGCTTGGGCGCATTTCCCCCGAAGAAGCGGTCGTGCGTCCGCACCGCAACGGCGATGTACTGCCGGAGACGAACTCGCTGGATCGGCCTGCCGACGACGAGAGAGTCTCGAGCGACGGACAACGCCGATACGGTTGTGGATAGCGGTCAGGGGGCTTGCCTGACGCCATGGTGGGTCGAGGATGTGGCGGTGCCTCCGACTCGACACCCCGCCACAAGAGGTGGCATCGACATGACCTGAGTTCCGGCGCCCGGTCCTGTCCTGCACAGCCGCAAGCGAGTATTCTGGTGAGCAACGGAAAGCCGGGTCGGCGGAGTCACAAGTTCAGGACTTGCGGCCGCCGTCGCCTTCGAACGAGACTCGGTTGCGTCCACCCCATGGCCGGGGTCGCAACTGGTCACCAAGATGAAAAGGTCCACCATGATTGATCTCAAACAGCAAGAAGCGTGGTTTGTGACGGGCAGTCAACAGCTTTACGGCGAGGAGACGCTGCGGCAGGTGGCGGCGAATTCTCAACAAGTTGCGCGGACCTTGAGCGACGCCTCCGTGGTGCCCGTCAAGGTGGTGTTCAAGCCAGTGCTGACCACGCCGGACGCGATCGCGCAGTTGTGCCGCGAGGCCAACAACACGCCGAACTGCGTGGGACTGATCTGTTGGATGCACACGTTTTCGCCCGCCAAGATGTGGATCGCCGGGCTGACGAGCCTGCGCAAACCGTTCGTGCACTTGCACACGCAGTTCAACCGCGAGATTCCATGGGACACGATCGACATGGACTTCATGAACCTCAATCAGGCCGCCCATGGCGACCGCGAGTTCGGGTTCATTTGCTCTCGGTTGGGCAAGAGCCGGGCCGTGGTCGTTGGCTATTGGCAGGATGCCGAGGTTCAGGAGGAGCTTGGCCGCTGGGCGCGGGTGGCGGCTGCCTGGGCCGACGCCCAAGGGGCCAGGATCGCCCGCTTCGGCGACAACATGCGCGAAGTGGCCGTCACCGAGGGCGACAAGGTCGAAGCGCAGATCCGCCTGGGCTATAGCGTCGGGGGTTACGGCGTGGGCGACCTGGTCAGCTTTGTCGACCGGGTGTCCGACGCTGCCGCCGAGAAGCTCGTCGCGGAATATCTGGATGCCTACGCCGCCGGTCCCGGCACCAAGGGAGACGCCGGTGCGAAGAGCCTGCGCATCGCGGCCAAGATCGAACTCGGCATGCGCGCGTTTCTCGCCGACGGCGGCTTCAAGGCGTTTACCACCTCTTTCGAGCAGTTGCACGGTCTCGATCAGCTCCCCGGACTGGCCGTGCAGCGGCTGATGGCCGACGGCTACGGCTTCGGCGCCGAAGGCGACTGGAAGACGGCCGCCCTGGTGCGGGCCATGAAAGTGATGGCATCGGGAATGAAGGGCGGGACGTCGTTCATGGAGGACTACACCTATCACCTCGATCCGAAGGGGATGAAAGTGCTCGGGGCGCACATGCTGGAGATCTGCCCCTCGACGACCCAGGAGAAGCCGTCCGTAGAAATTCATCCGCTGGGGATCGGCGGAAAGGCCGATCCGGTGCGCCTGGTGTTCAATGTCTCGGCAGGCCCGGCTCTGAACGCCTCGATCGTCGACCTGGGGCATCGCTTCCGGCTGATCGTCAACGAGGTGGACTGCGTGGCACCCGAGCACGCTCTTCCCCACCTGCCGGTGGCCCGGGCCTTCTGGGTACCCAGGCCCGATTTGAAGGTCTCGGCCGCGGCCTGGATCTACTCCGGCGCAGCGCACCATGCGGGGTTTTCGCAGGCCGTTGTGTCAAAACAGTTGGAGATGTTCGCCGAAATGGCCGGAATCGAGTATATTCACATCGGTGCCGATGCCTCGGTCGAGCAGATTAAGAAGGAACTGCGCTGGAACGAGGCGTACTACGCCATG
>CAZFKF010000602.1:0-4317 GCA_964518805.1 uncultured Planctomycetaceae bacterium
GCCTTGACCATATTACGGCACGGCTACGCCTGACCTAACTTTGCAAAAGTCCAGCTGGATGCTACGGTTCCGTCTCTCGTTATCAAGCTCTGCCTGGGTCTGCACAACGGCACGCTCAGAGTCCCGTCGCACCCGCGCCGCAGAGCGGCGGATGCTCTCGTTCCCACGCAAAGCGTGGGAACAAGGAATACAGGCATGGGCTGATTGAGGAACGCAGCGCGGCCGTTCGGTATGCCGGCTGCTACTGGTTGATGTGCAGCACCTTGGCCGGCGGGAAGCCGTTGAAGGACGTCGACGAGGCGTGGCTGTAAGCCCCGATGTTCTGGCTGTAGAGCAGGTCGCCGAGTTTGAGTTCGGGCAGTTCCTCGGCCATCGAGATTGTGTCCAGGGCGTCGCAGGTCGGGCCGAAGACGGAACAGATCTGCGTCGGGCCGCCGGCAAACGCCTTGAGGTGATACTGACAGTGATCGAAGAGGATGCCGGAAAAGGTGTGGTACACGCCGTCGTCGACGTAGTAGCAGGGTTTGCCGTCGCGCACGGCCTTGCCGATCACCTTGACCACCAGCGACGCGGCCGTGGCCACGAGGAACCGGCCTGGCTCGGCGAGGATCTCGATGTCCGGGGGGAAGAGCCGCTTGAATTCCGAGTTGAGCGTGCGGGCAAGCTCTTTGAAGGGCCGCACGTTGTCGTCGTACGGGGCGGGGAAACCGCCGCCGATGTCCAAGAGATTGAGTTTGTGGAAGCCCCGCAGCTTCGCTTCGCGGAACACGCCCGCCGTGAGGTTCAGCGCCTGCACGTAGTTCTCGAAATTCGTCGTCTGGCTGCCCACGTGGAAGCTCAGCCCCTCGACCACGAGATCGGCGTCGTGGGCGGCGCGGATCAGGTCGACCGCTTCGCCCGGGTCCGCCCCGAACTTCGACGAAAGCTCGACCATCGCGCCCGTGTTCGGCACGCGCAGGCGCAGCACCAGTCCGGCGTGCGGGGCGTATTTGCGGATCTTTCGGATCTCCTCGACATTGTCGTAGGTCACCAGCGGCTTGTAGGGATCCAACTCGACCAGGGTCTCGTTGGCCTTGATCGGGTTGGCGTAGATGATCTTGTCCCAGATGTAGTGCTGGCGCTGCTGGGCGGGCAGGGCCTGGATGTTCTCGTGGACGATGAGGAACTCGGGCATCGAGGCCACGTCGAAACTGGCGCCCGCCTCGTAGAGCGTGCGCACAATCGCCGGATCGGGATTGGCCTTCACCGCGTAGTAGGCCTGCACTCGCGGAAGATAGCGCTTGAACTGGGCGTAATTCCTCCGCAGCACGTCGTGATCGACCACGAACAGCGGGGTGCCGTGCTTCTTGGCCAGTCTCTTCAGCGTCGCCGGTGCTATCATGGTCCTCTGTCTTTCTCCGCGTCCTCCATGACGAATCCATCGTTTCACCGCCGAGGACGCGGAGGGACACGGAGGGGAGCTTGTATTGGCTCAGCCGTTCACGAGAAAGTTCTTGAACTGCCAGGGGTCTTCGAGATCCAGGTCGGGGCGGTCGTGGCCGTCGAAGAACTCGGCTCGTTGCGCCAGCGGCGTCCAATCGAACGGGGCCGAAATGCACCGTCCCAGGTACGGATTTGCGATCGGCAGAACGTAGTCGTGCGGCAGGTCGTCGGGCACGCAGACGCCTCGCTCGGGATTCTCGATCATCCACATCGCGGCCGACACCGCCGAAATGGCCACCTGCACGGTCGTGGCGTTCTGGTGCGGCACCAGGCGTCGCGACTCCTCGATGCTCAGGTCGCTGCCGGTCCACCAGGCGTTGTACGCGTGGCCCATCAGCAACGCCCCGAGGATGTCCGCGCCGCTGGTGATCTCGTCGGTCATGATCCGCAACCGCGGCTGGAGGCGGTAGTCGTAGCCGCGGAGTTCCTGAAGCGACGCGATGGCACCGTCGCACGGGCAATAGGCGTAGTGGACGGTAGGACGGTAGACCGGCTTGCCGTCTTCCCAAACCGTGAGGTGATCGGAGATTGTGAACGCCTCGCCGTGCCGGACGACCATTCCGTGGATCGCGTGGCCGGGCACGAACGACCGCACCCAGGTGTTCATGCCCATGCGGGCCAGGCAGATCTGATTCTGCGGGCCCTCGGCGTGCTCGAACGCCAACGCGGGTAATTCCTTTTCATGGGTGCCCCAGCCCATTTCGGCCGTGGTCGTGCCCTCCTCGCGGAAGCCCTCGATGCTCCAGGTGTTGACGAATTCGTCCACTTCCTTGGGCCGGTTGGTGATCTGCGTGTCGCGCTCGCTGCAATGGATAACTTTCACGCCCAGCGCCATGGCCAGACGGTTGAAGGCGCGGGTGTCGATCCAATGACGAATCTCCTCGGCGTCGGCCCCCTGGACGCGTTTCTCGTCGAGTAGACGTTCGCCGATGTCGATCAGCCCCTGTTTGGTCCAGTGCGAGATCAACCCGGGATTGGCGCCGTGCTCCAGGACGGCCGTGGGGCTGGGGCCCTTCCACTGGGCCATCATGCGGCGGATGTTCATGTGCCGCCAGTAGAGCGTCCTTTCGGTGGGATGCTTGCGTCCGGCCCCGGCGTAAGGATCCCAGACCTCGACCGAGGTGTTCACGTAGAGCACCCCGTGGTCGTGGCACCACTGGAGCAACTCGCAGCAGTCGATGTTCCAGGCCAGGTCGATCAGCAGATCGCCGCGCGCGAGGTACCGCCCGAGCAGGCTGCCCAAGTTCTCCGAGGTCACGCGCTCGCGGACAAACCGCGCCCCCTGGTCGGTCCAGGGCTTGAGGAACTCGCTCCGGTCCTCGAAGTCGACCACCGTGATGTTCTTCATCGCCGCGTGAACGTGTTTGGCGAAGATCGGCATGGCGCACCGGGCGACCGCGCCGAAACCCATGAAGAGGATCTTGTTGTCGAACGAAATCATGATCCAACTCCCGACACGGCAATACTGATGGAGGAGCAGAGCCCGTACTTTTGCCGAGGGGGGCCGAAGCCGTGCCCGCCACGGACTTCCGCCGAATGAACCCAATAGTCTATCGGGGGAGTCGCATGCTAGCAATCACCCCCCGGTGCTAGCTGTCCCCGCTTCTTCGGCCTCCGCGTGATCGCAGCGAGTCAGGCTCATGTGGCACAGCCGTTGCTTGACACTCGCCGATGGCCGGGCCGATAATCGTCAACGTTCCGCCACCGAGCCAAGCCCACCGCTGTCAACCGCCGTTTTCTCTCAAGGAGTGCCGAGGACCATGAAGACGATCGATCGCCGTCGGTTTCTGGAGCAAACCAACAAGGCCGGGTTGGGACTGGCCGCGGCCGTAACCCTCTTGAGCGACCCGCGATCGGTCTCGGCCGCCCCGGCCAACGAGAAGATCGTTCTGGCCGCGGTGGGGGCGGGCGGGCGAGGCAGCTATCTGGCGGCGGGGTTCGCCGAACGGGGCGATTGCCAGTATGCCTACGTGTGCGACCCCGATTTGCCCCGCGCGGAGGCATTGGCCAAGACGCTGGCCGAAAAACAGTCCAAACCGCCCAAGGCGATCCAGGACTTCCGCAAGGCCCTCGACGACAAGTCGGTCCAGGCCATCGTGGCCGCCACGCCCGACCACTGGCACGCCCTGGCGGCCGTCTGGGGCTGTCAGGCCGAAAAGGACGTCTACGTCGAGAAGCCGGCCACCCATAGCTGCTGGGAAGGCCAGAAGATGGTCGAGGCGGCACGCAAATACAAGCGGGTCGTGCAGGTGGGCACGCAGAACCGCAGCGCCAAATACAACATCAGCGCCCGCGAGTACATCCGCTCCGGCAAACTCGGCAAGATCCACCTCTGCCGCGTGTTCAACCAGAAGGAGTGGGGCAACTTCCCGCAGGACAAGGACAGCGACCCGCCCAAGGGCTTCGACTGGGACATGTGGAACGGCCCCGCGCCTGCGGCCCATTTCAACCGCACCTTCCAATACGGCTGGCACCACTTGTGGCGTTACTCGGGCGGCGACATTGCCAACGACGCGAGCCACCAGATCGACCTGGCCCGCTGGCTCATGGGCGTCGAGCACCCCAAGGCGGTCTACAGCACCGGCGGCCGATTCAACTCGACGGGAGCCGCCGAGACGCCCGACACGCAGATCGCCGTCTGGGAATATCCCGGGCTCCTGATGACGTTCGAGTTGACCCTCTACACGCCGTACATGCTGAAGATCTCGCCCATCATCCGCGAGTCGCTCACCGAGTATCCCTACTGGCCGCAGTGCGCCACGCGGATCGAGATCTACGGCGACAAGGGGCTGATGATTGTCGGCCGGCACGGCGGCGGCTGGCAGGTCTTCGACC
>CAZFKF010000603.1:0-4314 GCA_964518805.1 uncultured Planctomycetaceae bacterium
GGAAGTAGTTCCTCACAATCGCCCCGTGAGCCGCCGCCGAGCGGAGCGTATCCAAGACCAGCCGGGCGTCGTTGGTCAACCCGTCGAAGTATCGCACCGCCCCGGTGAGCGACGGCTCGGCGAGCCCCGGCAGGAGCGCCATCGCTGCTTTGCGTCCCAGCGAGGACGAAGGGCCGAGGTTCCGGCCGCCACAGAGCAAATCGTACAGCCGCACGCCGATGCTGAGCTTCCAAAGCGGCCACCCGCTGCGGCGATACGTGGGAAAGACGAACGCCAGCGGCTCGGCCAGATGGGCCGCGATGTGATGCAGGGTGCGTTTTTCGCAGCTCGCCTGATAGACCAGCTTGAGCCGCCCTTGGGCCAGATAGCGGAGTCCGCCGTGAAGCAACCGGCTCGTGCGGCTGCTGGTGCCGGAGGCGAAGTCGTATTGCTCGACCAGCCCCACGCGCAGCCCGCGCATCGCGGCATCGCGGGCAACCCCCGCCCCCACGATCCCGCCGCCGATGACCAACACGTCGAGCAAGCCCGTCGAAAGGCCGTCGGCCCGCTGGGTACGGGATTGCTGCGGACTGAAGCCATTCATGATGCGTCTCTCGATCGCACGACCGGTGCAGAACGTCTCGCTGCGACGGCCCGTGTGCGACTTGAATCGTACTCCGTGCGGGTCTATCATGCCAGCGGCTTGGGAAGGAGAAACGAGATGCTCGCCGCCGCCGTGTTGCACGCCGTATCGCTGGCCTCTCTGTCCGCGCCCTCTGACGGAGTCAAGGCCAAACTGCCGAACGTGCTCGTCCTGGTCAGCGACGACCAGCGGCACGACACGATCCATGCCCTGGGCAACGAAGTCATCCAAACGCCTCATCTGGATCGGCTCGCCCGCGGCGGCTTCGTTTTTCGCAACGCGGCGATTATGGGTTCCATGAACGGCGCGGTATGCCTTCCCAGCCGAGCCATGCTGATGAGCGGCCGCTCACTCTGGCGCGTGCCGGGCGATCTGAAGGGCGCGCCGCTGTGGCCCGAGGTGATGGGCAAAGTGGGCTACGCCACGGCCGGAACGGGCAAGTGGCATAATGGCCCGGCCGCCTATGCCCGGGCGTTCCGCCAAGGCGGGCCTGTCTTCTTCGGTGGCATGTCGGACCACACCCGTATGCCGGTGTTCGATTTCGATCCCACGGGCCAATACCCTCAGCAGAAGCAGCGGATCGACACCCGGTTCTCCAGCGAGCTATTCGCCGACGCGGCGGTCGATTTCCTGCGGAAGCACAAGGGCCCCCAACCGTTCTTTCTGTACGTGGCGTTCACCGCCCCGCACGACCCTCGAACCCCCCCGGGCAGATATGCCCGGATGTACGACGCGGACAAGATGCCGATGCCCAAGAACTTCCTCCCGAAGCACCCGTTCGACAACGGCGAACTGAAGATCCGCGACGAGCAGCTCGCCCCCTGGCCGCGCACGCCGGACGTGATTCGCCGGCACCTGGCCGACTACTACGGCATGATCAGCCACCTGGACGAGCAAATCGGCCGCATCCTGACCGCACTCGACGAGACCGGCCATGCAGGCGATACGCTGGTGATCTTCGCCAGCGATAACGGCCTGGCGATCGGCTCGCACGGGCTGATGGGCAAGCAGAACCTTTACGAGCACAGCCAGCGCGTACCGCTCATCGTGGCCGGGCCGGGCATCGCCAGGGGAGAGTCGCGTGCCCTCGTCTATCTCTACGATCTGTTTCCCACCGTCTGCAATTTGGCCGGTGTGACCGTGCCAGAGGGCGTGGAGGGCAAGAGCCTTGTACCGGTCCTTCGTGGGCGCCAGGATCAGGTGCGAGACTTCCTGGTCGGGGCGTATCGCGAATTTCAACGTTCCATCCGAGAGCCTCGCTGGAAGCTCATCGAGTGTCGGGTCGAGGGCCGCCGGAGCACGCAACTGTTCGATCTCGAGTCCGATCCTTGCGAGCTCAACAACTTGGCCGACAATCCCAACTCGCAGCAGCACCGCCAGCGACTCGAAGGGCTGTTGAAACAGAGCCTCCTCGATGCCTGCGACCCGGTCCGATTCTGGTAGGCGTCTGGACGGTGTGTGGCCAGATTTCCTGGCGGCGACTGCCTCCGTTTGCCGTCGAACAGGCTACGAACTGCCTCCGAGCATGCACGGCAAACGGCGCCTGTCCCCTTGGCGTGGCCGGGATGTTCGCGATTGTCGAGAAGTCCCGTTCGGGGCATAATGGATCTGAGGCAACGGGAGTATTGTCAGGCCCCCGCTGTGCAGTTCTCGATGTCTTCTCGTACGGATTTTCAGAGGCGGCGCCATGGCCTTCTCCATGCTCTGTCCGCGGTGCAAACGGCAATACGACTTGCGTCCGGAGATGTTCGGCAAGGAGGTGACGTGTGCCTGCGGCCAGGTCTTCGTGGCGCCGGTGCCGCCGGCCCGGCCGGCGCCCGGCCCCTTGGCGTTGTCCTCAAACCCCCTGGAAGACTTGCTCGCCCAGTCCCTTGGCCCATCAACGTCGGCCACTTCTCTCGCATCCGGCGGACAGGCTGGTTCAGACCCGCTAGGCGCGTCGCGGACCTCCTACCGTCGCCATCGCCTGAGCGCGAATGAGATCACGTGCCTCGCCGCAGGCGCCGGGATGGCTGCCTTCGGCTTTGGTTGCCTGGCGGTGTTGTATCGGTTGCTGGGGCTCACCGGCACGGGGTGGATGGCGGTTGCGATCCTCCTCATGCTCGCGGGTGCTGTCCTGCTCGTCTTTTCGCAGCGGCGGAACCTGCTGGTGGCCTTGCCCGTGGGCACGGCCATCGTCTGCCTGGCGGTCGTTGGCTTCATGATTCGGCCGCTTCCCAAGCCCCCCGAGCAAGTCGTAGACGAATGCCTCCGCGCCAGCCAGGAATTCGTCGCGGCGATGGAATCGATCCGCGACGAGGAGACGCTTCGTCAGGCCCGGCCCAAGGCGCTCGATGCCCTGTCCAAGATGATCCGATGCATGGAACAGGGAAAACGGCTGGCGTCGCAGGGGCAACAGGCCAGCCCGGAAATCGAGCGGAAGATGGAAGCCGCAATGGCGGAATTCAACGCCCGATGTGCGGGTTTGGCGCGGCGTCTGTCCGAGATTCCCGGGGGACCGGATCTGCTGCGGGAGATTGCCCAGACGTTTAAGGGTGCCCAAGAAAGGATGGCTTCGATTCCGAACCCGCCGCCAACCCCGGGCGCCTCGCGCCCGGAGCCGCTTCGTCCCGAGCGTCGCAACGAGTTGAAGGCCCTCGGCGTGGCGTACCATGCGTACTGCGACCAGCACCAAGGCGCAGCGCCGCCCAATTGGGAGAGTCTCGAGCAGTTCCTCCAGAACAACTCGGCCACTTTGGCTGTGTTGCGCAAGCTTCGCGCGGAAGGCTGGGTCGTCCACTGGGGAGTGGGTTTCGCCCAGTGTACCGTAGGCACCTCGAACTTCATCCTCGCCCACGGCAAGGACGCGCCGGAGAAAGGCGGGCCGATCCTGTACATGGACGGGGCCTGCACGTCGCTTCCGGCCGACGAGATTCGCCAACGCCTGACCGCGCAGGCGCCCCTGGAACCTCCGGAGCAGCGCCTGACATTTGCGCCTCCCACGCAGATTGCGGGCTCTCCGCCGGCGGGAATCAACCCGCCGCCGCAGGTTGGTTCGCCGCTTCCGCCATCGACTCCTCCTGACGACTTGCCGATCGAGGTCGACGCCCCCCCACCCAACGCGACAAAGAGCGGTGGCTTCGGCACCGCGCCGGCCCGACCTTCGATGCCCGGGGCGGCTCCCACACCGAACCAGGTTCAGCCGCCTTCTTCGATGCCGAAATTCGCACCGCCCGCACCACCGGACTCGGTGACTCCACCGGCTCCAGGGATGGTGCCCCCGCGGATGCCCGGAATGCCGGGCGTGCCGATGCCCGGGGCACCACGGTCAGGGGCTCCCATGCCGGGGGCACCTGTGCCGGGCATGGCGGGACCGATGCCAGAGATCGGCCGGAGGTCGGAGACCGTCGGCGGCACGGGCGGGATTCCGTTTGTCAAGGCCGGCTCCAACAAGGCGGTCGTAGGTCTCTCCTGGCGCTCGGGCACATGGGCGGGACGATCGGCCATTGGCCAACTCGATCCGAAATTCGACGGAGATTCATCGTCGACTATGAACCCGGCCATGTCGGGGGGAGGATCTTCCAACCAAAGCGTCCTCGCGAAGTCCGGCTATGCAGTTGGTGGATTGGTCGTCGACGCCGATCAGTTCGTCAACGCCGTTCAACCCATCTTCATGAAACTCCGAACCGACGGCACGCTCGACCCGTCCGACC
>CAZFKF010000604.1:0-4311 GCA_964518805.1 uncultured Planctomycetaceae bacterium
GGATTGGGGCAAGCCAGCAGTGGCACCCAACTGGTAAAGTCGAAAAGGACAGACCCCTAGGGCGCACGGGCGCGTGGGATGCACTGCGTGCTTCCGCTATTGCCAGAAGGCCACCCGACTTGCGGAAATGCTGCGGAGTGCGGCGACAGAACGCCGTCTTGAGGCTTGCCAGCCCGCGCTGCGACCGACCAGACGCAATAAGGACAGTCCGCCCCAGTGGCTCAGACATGGATTGCCGAACGAGTGCAAGCGCACAGGGAAGACGGCAGAGAACGCCGGCAGGCGCGTTCTCTGCAGGTGAACGGCGCGGCGCATTCCCGCGCTATGGAATCCTGGAGGGTCGTTCAGACCGGCGGGGCTTCCTTCAGAATCCCAACTCGTCTTCGCGGCCCAGAAGTTCCAAGACGCGGCGCTCGATGAGTTGTTCGCGAGCCTTGGCGCGGCGTTCGATCGCTTCGTGGAGGCGTTTGAGTTCCCCCTCGAGTCGTTTGAGTTCCAAGGTCCGGCGTTGCTGGCGGACCTCGAACTGCTTGGTCACCAGTTCGCGGACCTCCTGCTGGATGCGTTCGCGTTGTTCGGACGGGGCCTGCCGGAATTGCATGCCCAACTCGTGCGTGCGCCGATCCAGTTCATTGTCCTCTTGGACGAAGCGGAACATCTCCGGATCGTTGCGGCGCATTGCGTCGGCATCATGCTGCCGACCCGGCATGCCTCCAGGCATTCCAGGCCCTCGCATTCCTGGCATCCCTGGCATCCCTGGCATTCCAGCCATTCCAGGCATTCCAGGCATCATCCCGCCTTCGCGCGGCGGCATGCGCGGTCCCTGGGGCCCGTCGCCTTCGGCACGCGGTTCCGGCCCGTCATCCCGCGGCGGGCCGGGTTGCCGGCGCTCCGGCTGCGGACGCCCCTCTCGTTCGCGCGGCGGCCGGTCGCGGTCGCCGTCCCGCGGCGGGCGAGGCGGCTGGGCCTTCTCGTCGTGCGGCGGCGGATTCGGGCCGTCGGGTCGCCGTCCATCCTCCCCAGACCACGCCAGTCGGGCCGCGACCATCGCCAAGGCAGCCATGGCCGTCATCGAGAGAACCCATTTTAGACGTTTCATCCCTTCACCTCCTCATGGCTAGAATCCACGGTGGATGGGCGTTTCGCCTCTCCCACCCCACAGACGACGAAGCTTGAATCAAGTGCGGGCGTGCACTCCGGTTCGTGGCCACAGAACGAAGGAATCGGAGCCGACGAACCCGTGCCCTCGTTCCGATTGCCGGAGGGCGCGGTCTTTTCCGGGCGCGCTGGATCGGCCTGCTTGGTTGGTGCGGCCGAAGGATGGTCCGAGTCCGCAGCCTCAACTTCGGAGTGCATCCGCTCCAACTGCGACCGCACCGCCCCAAACGCGTCCGCACTGGCATGCCACCCTTGCTGCACTGCGACCAGTTGCCGGCTCACCTGAACGATGTCGTCATCCATCGCATCGTTCCATTGGGGTTCCGCGGCGCCGGAGGCGGCAAGAGCTTTCGGCTGGGCCGCAGGCGCAGGCCGAGCCGTGCCGGAAGTCGCCGAGGCTGCGTTGGTCGGTGCCTGCGCTACGGAAGCGATGGTCTTGGGCAACGCCGGAACGTTGGTCGCGCGATCGGACTTCAGGGCAAACCACGCCGTCCCGGCGACGATCGCCAGAATCGCGGCGGCCACCCCAGCGCCGAGCGGCAGCCAGCGCAGAGGCTTCGACTGCGGAACCGCCGGTCGACCAAGCGATGGCTCCATGGGCGATTCCGCCGTCTCTAAGAGCCGTCCCCAGGCCATCCAAGCCTCGCGGAGCGCGGCGGCTTGCGGGTCCGCGCCATCCGCCGCGGGGGCCGTCGACGAGGTGGCCCATTCGAGTCGTTCGAGGTCTTCGGCCTGTGGCCACGGTTCCTGGAAATCGCGGTTCATGGGGTCTGCTCCACCAGCAGCCTGCGCAGGGCCTCCAATCCCCGGCGGCAATGGCTGAGCGTAGTGTTCAAAGGCCAGTTGGTCATCGCCGCAATCTCCGCGAAACTGAACTGACCGTAGTATCGCAACAGAAGCACGCGCCGCTGCGCGGCCGAAAGCCGATCGAGGGCTGCGGCCAATTGCCGGGCGTCCTCCGCCCGCTGGACGGCCTGCGATGGCTCGGTTGCCTCACTCGATGGCTCGTGGTTTCTCCAGCCGGCCTCGTCCAGGTTGACCTGCCCGCCGCAACGGCGAATCTGGTCGCATGCCAGCCGGTCGGCGATGCGCAGCAAATAGGCACGGGTGCTGCCCTGCTCGCGATATCGCGACCTGGCCTGCCATGCACGGCAGAACACTTCCTGACTCAACTCGTCCACCAGTTCCGCGCGACGAAGCATCGCCGAGAGGAATCCGCGGATCGCTCCTCCATGCAGGCGGACCCAATCGGCGAAGCGTTTCGCGTCGTCGGTTCGGCTTCCGAGATCGGTCATACGGTGCATCTATGAGATCAAACGCGATTCCGCCCGATTTATTGCAGCCCGAAACGAATTCGGCGCGCCGGCGCGGATGCGGTATTGTAGAGATGATTTGGCGGCGGCTGGCAAGAGAGGGACGCGGTCTGACGCACGGCGATCAGGGGGCGATGGCACGTGCGGGGCCAATACCGGAAGAGACCCGCCTTGAGACGAGTGGCGACCAATCCTGGCGAGGGAGGCGAGGCAAGGGCCGGTCTCCCCTTTGAGACCGGCCCTGAGAAGCCGTTTCAGAACTGAGACGGACGCCGTGTGCGGCTATTTGGCCTTTTTCGCGTCGTGGGCCTTCTTCAGTTCATCCTTCTGCTCCTTGGTGAGAATGCCTTTCACCTTCTCACGGAGGTCCTTCTCCAGTTGCTTGAGTTCCTTGCGGGCCTCGTCGGACTTCTTTTGTTGTTCGTCGGTCAGCTTGACCGCCGCCTTGACCTCCTCGGCGGTTTCCTTCTTGTCCTTGCCGGCCTTCTTGGCGGCTTTGGCGGCCTCGGCGCGGGCCTTCTTCTGGTCTGCGGTGAGGACGTCTGCCTTCTTCACGGCCTCGGTGAACTTCGGCACGAACTCCTTCTTGATCGCGTCGAGCTTGGCCTTCTGCTCGTCGGTGAGTTTCACCGCTTCAAGGTACTTCAGCCGCTCGGCCACCGGGCACTTCTGGGCCTTCTTGTCGGCCTTTTTGTCGCCGCCTTTCTTGGGACCGGCCCAAAGGGGCGAAACCAGCACGAAAACCACCGCCAACACGACAATCCCGCGAACCACTCTCATCCCAAGGGTCTCCTCGAAAATGGACTCTCCGCTCCCGCTGCGTCCGGTCGACGCTCGTTCGGCTGCGAACGATCCCAACAATCGGCCGGCTCTGCGGCAACGAGTCGCGGCGCTGGGCCCTTCTCGACCATGGGCCGTTCTGCGCCTAGGGATTGAACCCCGTTGGCCGACGATGGTTCCGCGGGAAGGAACGACAAAATCGCCGCCGGCCCGCCCTCCGGAACCGCTCAAGAACATCGGGGACTAGGGCGACGTCGAGCCGCGGGTGAGGCAATTGCCCCTATCCGACCGTGACCTTGACCACCACGGCCGTGACATCGTCGGCGATCCTTCTCTCCCCGGAGAACGTCCGCGCCTCACGGAAGAGGGCGGCGATGATCTCGCGGGCGGGACGCCGGTGGTGGTCTCGGATCGTGTCCAGGGTCCGCTGCTCGCCAAATTGCGCGCCGTCGGCCCTTTGGGCTTCGAGAACGCCGTCGGTGACCAGAACGAGCATGTCGCCCGGTTCCAGGGCGACGCTTTGGGCCGGCGGGAAGTTCAGATCGTGCAGCACGCCCAAGGGAATCGTCGTACTGTTGAGGCTGGCTTTGTGCTCGCCGGAAGCATCGAACAGATACCCGCTCGGATGCCCCGCATTGATATAGTCGAACGTCCGCGTCTGCGGATCGAGCCGGCCCATCAGGAGCGTGATGAAGTACTCCTCCTCCATCTCCTCGCTCAACAGCCGATTGGCGTCCCCGAGGATTTCGTCGAGGGCGTCGTGGTGGCGGATCAGGGCACGAAGGTGGTTTCTGAGCGCGACCATCAGCAACGCGGGGCCGTAGCCATGGCCGGTCACGTCGCCAATGACGATTCCCAGCGTGGCGCCGGCCATGGGAATGTAGTCGAAGTGGTCGCCGGCCGTGAACTCCGCAGGATACGACGCCCCGGCGATGTCGAACCCGGGAATCGCCGGCGCGTTGCGAGGCAGGAAGTACTGCTGTATCCGACGGGCCGCCAGCATCTTGACGTGGTTGTCGTGAACTGACTTTTCGAGCCGCCGGCGCTCGGTTACGTCGCG
>CAZFKF010000605.1:0-4311 GCA_964518805.1 uncultured Planctomycetaceae bacterium
GGGGTCGAGATTTCGTCGCGTCTCGGGCGGGGGCGGCAAACGCATGCTGATCTGCTGCGCCAGGCGATTCCCCCGAATCGAGTAGTTCTGGATTGATTGAATCGCCCCAGTCGTCGGGCTGATGCGAGCCTGGAAGAACTCGTTGCGGAGTCCGTTTTCTTCCGCGACGAGGGGCTCTTGCTCGGGTTTTGCGGGGGTCGGGGGATTGTCCGTCGACGCAGCCGGCGTTCCGCTGCCCACCCAGGCAAATCCCATCGGCGGAGTCTCCAGCAGCACCTGCTTCGACCCCTTGGATTCAGCGGCGGCGAGGATCGGGGGAACCACAGACGGCATCGCTTCGGACGCGGGAAATTCCGCTGGCCAGCGGACCCGATGGCTTCTCGGGTTGAGATAGAGTCGGCCCGCCGTCCCTCCGCTCTGCGAGCCGGCGAGCGTGCACGCGAGTTCCCTGGCAGCATCCGGATTGGGATTCTGACCGCGTGGCTCTCCGGAAGCCTCTCCGCGAACAAGATCGTTCATGGTCCGCATGGCCTGAGCATCGCTGGCCAGGACGCTCTGGCGATGGTATTGCACCCAGCGGGAGATTGGGTCCGCAGTCTCCGCTTCTATCTCCTGGCTGAGGTACGGCGAACGGTACTTGTCGGCCGCGTAACGCACGGTCTGGCCGGAGTAATGGGTGCTCTCGAAGTAGCTCGTCAGGCTGACAAACTTGCCCAGCGCCGGACAGTACTGCCCCATGCGTCGCAAGTCTTCATACCATGGACTTGTCTGGCCCGCCCAGTGGGCAAAAACGATGGTGCTCCCCTGATCGGTGTCCAAGGTGTTTCCGAGCCTAGTGGGCAGTCGGAGGAAGTTGTCGGGCCGGTCGACTTCCCAAGGGACTCGCGCCAGGGCGTCCACTTCGGTGCCGTCTATGCCTTCCCAGCGGATCTTGCTCTGATTGCCCGTGGGAAAACGGCCGTCGTCCAGCGTGAAATGCAGGGCCCCGTCGAAACCGAAGTTCTTGAGGACTTGAGGTAGGATGGGCGTCAGGCCGAAACGACGCCGGCCGAAGACCTTCGGACGATGCCCCAGGCATCGTTCGTACGCGTTCAAGCCCCGCTCGAACTGCTCGACAACGGCCTCCGGAGTCAACAACGGCAGTTCGCGTTCTTCATACTCCCCGCCCACAAGTGTCGCACTGCCTCGGTCAAGGGCCTCCCTGAGAAGGGCCAAAAGCCCCTGGTCCTCGCGGGCCAAGTGTTCGACGACCGCGCCAGAGAGCAGTAAGTTGACGGGGCCTTCCCGGGCCAATTCCCGCCGCAGACGGTCTCCTAGCGTGGTCTCGGCGACCAAGGTGAGGTCGAGCAGGTAGGTTTGGACCGGATAGAAGTACTCGCGGGCCTCGGTGAGGCGGTCGAACGCCGATCGGAGATGCTCGCGAGCGGCCGACAGGTCCCCCTCAATGGTCTGCTGTAAGGCATCTGCGGTATGCCGATAGAATCGCTCTGAATCGAGATTGCTCATGTATCGGAGTTGGCGGGTGAGCAATTCGATAATCAGGTGACAGAACCCCAACGCCAGAAACTCATCCGCCAGGGGGGTAGACGGCCAAGAATCGCTCCCGGGGATCCCTTCCAACGCAGCGGCAATCAGTTCGCGGCGATCGGTCTGCCGCCGTATGACGCGGGCTCCGGCCTTCTCCGCCGTGCCGAGCCACCCCTCCGGGAGAGAACTCTCGGCGCACTCGGGGATGACAATCAGGCTCGATGTGGCGTCCTCGGGCGGCGACTCGGCACTCACCCACCGCGGCATGCCGGGGGCTTGGGCAAGGACCGCGGGGTGATACAGCGAGGTCCAAGCTGAAAGGATCTGCTGGGCCTCGTCGGCATTCCGTTCGAGCGAAAGGCTCTCCAGGCTTTGGCAAGGCAGTAGGACAATGAGGTCTTTGAATGTCATAGTCGATGTCGCTGGCAAAGAAAGAGCATTCTGTAGCCTACGGCACGCCCGCGCCGTTCGCAACCTCCCGGCCCGGTGTGCTACCCGCGAGGGCATCCGGGAGATGGCAACAGCCTTGACGTCCTCTTCTCTGTAACAACCGGACGAGGTTTCGCGTTATCCCAGTGGAAGGCGGTTGTGTCCGGCTGGGGGATGGCCCATGGGGTGCAATTGGGGGGTTTGAATTGACATGGACACTTGCGCCGCGATAAAGTGGGAAGAAGAGAGGTTGTTGCTCGAATCGGCCAGCCGGTCGGCATTTCTCAGGGGCTGCATTGTTCTGGACGGGGTGAAATGGGAGACGCCCTTTGCCCTTTCTGGACATGGCGCACGGGGCCGCGGAGAGGGAGTATCTGTCGTCGATTTTGACCGGGGTCGGGTCGTCGCTCTGTAGCATTCGGGAAGTCACCCAATCCGGGTCGAGAGGAGTTGCGCAATGCCTAGGATCGAGGCGGTCTGGGGAATTGATATTGGCAATTGCTCGTTGAAGGCCTTGCGTCTGCGTCCGGGTCCGGAATCCGACCAAGTCATCGCCGACGCCTTCGATTACATCGAGTATCCTCAGATCCTGACCCAGCCAGGCGCCGAACAGCCAGGCCAGTTGGTCGCCGATGCGTTGCAGCAGTTTCTTTCCCGCAACGACCTACGCGGCACGTCGGTTGCGGTTTCGGTGTCGGGGCAGAACGGGCTGGCCCGATTCATCAAGCTGCCTCCCGTCGAGACTCGCAAAATCCCGGACATCGTCAACTACGAAGCCCACCAGCAGATCCCGTTCGACCTGAATGACGTGATCTGGGATTACCAGCGCATGGGTGGCGGACTGGAGGAAGAGGGCTTTGTGTTGGAGGCGGAGATCGGCCTGTTTGCGATGAAGCGCGACCAGGTATTGCGGGCCTTGGAGCCCTTCGATCAGGCCGGAATTGCCGTCGAGCACGTGCAATTGGCCCCCTTGGCCCTGTACAACTTCCTAGTCTTTGACCAGTTGACGGATCTTCCCCCTCCGGACGAGTACGATTCTGAGAACCCACCCCCGTCGACCGTTATTCTGTCGATGGGAACCGACGCCTCGGATCTGGTGGTGACCAACGGTTTCCGCGTCTGGCAGCGCAGTATCCCGATCGGGGGGAACCATTTCACCAAGGCCTTGGTCAAGGAAATGAAGCTCACGTTTGCCAAGGCAGAGCACCTGAAGCGCAACGCCGCCACAGCGCCGGACCCCAAGGCCGTGTTCCAAGCGATGCGCCAGGTGTTCAACGAGTTGCTGACCGAAGTCCAGCGTTCGATTGGTTTCTTCACCACGTTGGATCGCGCCGCCAAGATCCAGCGCGTTTTAGCCATGGGCAACGCCGTGAAACTGCCCGGCCTGCGGCGTTTCCTGGCCCAGGGGCTCGGGTTCGAAGTGGAGGTGCTCGAATCGTTCCGCGCCATCGCCGGCTCGGAGGTCGTCGGCGACCCCGCTTTCCAGGCAAACCACCTGTGTTTTCCGGTGAGCTACGGTCTTGCCCTTCAAGGGCTCAAGCAGACTGCGATTCGCACGAATCTGATCCCTAAGGAGATCATCAAGGATCGGATCATCCGGGCCAAGAAGCCTTGGGCCGTGGCCGCTGCAGCCGTCCTGTTGATGGGGTGCGTGCTCAGTTTCGCGAGTTACTCGCGGGCCCTCGCCACGGTGGACTCGTCGCGATTCCAATCTGCCGAGCAGAAGGCGGAAGGCGTCACCAAGGAGGCCAAGGATTTCTCTGCCAAGGCTGGCGAGGCCAAGTCCCAGATGGAAAAGACCGACGGCGTCGGTAAACAGTTGGTCCAGAACGTCGAAGGCCGGTTCCGTTGGCTGGAACTCCTGCGCGCGGTGAACTCCTGCCTGCCGCGCGATCCGGAGGGCAAGGTCCCAGATGACATCGAACTGCGTCAGCAACTGCACGTGCGGAGCCTCGACTGCCAGCCCTTGGACAACCTGGAGAACTGGCTTTCGATCATGAAGCAGAGCGGCTGGCTGGTGTCCGAAGGCGCGGCAACCGATGCCTCGGGCAGCGGCGGGGCGAGCAGTTCGAGTACCTCTGCTTCGGCGACCACGACGACCGGCGGCGACTCGAGCGGAGGACAAGCGACGGAGCCGGTCGGCTGGCTCATCACGCTTCAGGGATTCCACTACCACAACAATCGCGAGGCATCGGGCGACAAAATGATCGGTGCCCGGTATGTGGAAAATACTCTGATCAACAGCCTCCGCAACGGCCAAGTGCTTCTGCCTACGGGGAGCGGGGAGGAAAAGGAACGGGCCACGACGAAGGAATTGGGGATCAGCTATCCGGTGTTGATTGATCCTCGCCCGAT
>CAZFKF010000606.1:0-4309 GCA_964518805.1 uncultured Planctomycetaceae bacterium
GAAGAGATCCTGGAGTGGGCCGGAGCAATGATCGAGTCGACCTGCGGCACAACCACGCTGGCAATCGAACGCGCCTCGGCCGGCGGGACTCTCGACTGGGAACCGCCAATGCCCGACCCAGACGGCGTGGCCTTGCTGCAATACACCTCGGGATCGACCGGTTCGCCCAAGGGAGTGGTCCTCACGCACCGCAACCTGATGCACAACCTGGCATCGCTACATCGGCTGGACAAGCCGGGCGCGGTGATCGTTTCCTGGCTGCCTCCTTACCACGACATGGGTTTGATCGGCTGCGTTCTGGCCCCGATCCACAGCGGCCGACTCGGGGTGCTGATGTCCCCGCTGGCCTTCGTGCAGCGGCCGGTGCGATGGCTATCGGCAATTTCGCGGTATCGGGCTTCGACGTCGGCGGCTCCGAACTTCGGATACGATTTGTGCCTGCGCAAGATCCGGCCGGCCGAGTGCGAAGGACTCGACCTGAGTTGCTGGTGCGTAGCGGTCAACGGCGCCGAACCGGTACAGGCCGAAACGCTGGAGCGGTTCACCGAGCGGTTCGGACCCTACGGGTTTCGCCGCGAGACGTTCTGTCCGGCGTTCGGCATGGCCGAGTCAACGCTGCTGGTTGCGAGCGGTTACCGCGGCGACGGGCCGTTGGTGGTGGGCCTCTCGGCCCAGTCTCTCGAACAAGGACGCGTGGAAGAAGTCGATCCATCGGACGCCGGCGCCCGGCGTTTGGTGGGTTGCGGCCAGCCGGTGCCGCAAGGCGAGGTCGCCATCGTCGATCCACAGACGTGCGTGCCGGCCCCGGCCGAAGCGGTCGGCGAGGTCTGGGTCCGCAGCCCGAGCGTTGCCCGAGGCTACTGGAACCGGCCCGAGGAGACCGAGCAACTGTTTCACGCCCGGCTGGCCGGGCACACTTCGGGCGATTATCTTCGCACCGGAGACCTTGGGTTCATCTGCCGAGGGCAGCTGTTCGTTGCCGGTCGGGTCAAGGAACTGATCATCCTTGGCGGGCGCAACTACTATCCGCACGACGTGGAGCGGACCGCCCAGCGGGCCCATCCGGCCCTGAAACCGGACGGCGGCGCCGCCTTCTCGATCGAATGCGACGGCGCGGAGAGGCTCGTGGTGGTCCAGGAGTTGCTTCGGCCCAAGTCGCACGACCTGCAAGCAATCCTCCGCGACATTCGCCGCGAGTTGACCGAAGAATACGAGTGGCCCCCCTACGCCGTGGTGTTGATTCCGGCCGGCAGCCTGCCCAAGACGTCCAGCGGCAAGACCCGCCGCACCGCGTGCCGGGAGATGTTTCTCCGCGGGGAACTGCCCGCGGCGGCCGAGTGGCGCGCGGAGTCCGGCCCGGATGCCGAGTCCGCATCGGGCAGCGCGGCCGATCCGCTGCAAACGCCGATGGAACACAAGCTGGCAAGCCTTTGGTGCGACGTGCTCGGCATCGAGCCCAAGGGACGCAGCGACGACTTCTTCTCTTTCGGCGGGCAGTCGCTCCGCGCCAGCCAGTTGGCCGTTCGCCTGCGCGACGAGTTCGGCGTCGACTTCCCGTTGACGGTCCTGTTCGAGCGGCCGACGATCGGCCAGCAGGCCCGATGGATCGAGCGAGCCATCGCAGGTCGCGGCGAGGCGGCAGCCCCCTTGCAGGACGGCATCCCGCCGCGCAGCGTGGAGCGGCCGCCGGTGCTTTCCTGCACTGAAGAGCGGCTGTGGTTTTTCGATCAACTCCAGCCGCAGCATCCGTTCTACAACATGCCGGCGGCGGTCCGCGTGCGAGGGCCGCTGGAGGCCGGCATCCTTCAACGGGCGCTCGACGAACTGGCCCGCCGGCACGAAATCTTGCGGACGACGTTCCCCAGCGAGCAAGGCCGGCCGACCCGGCGGATCGCCGCTGCCGTGGAGATTCCTTTCCGGCTGGTCGACCTGGAGCGCATGCCGGAATACGAGCGCGAAGCGGAACTGGAGCGCCGCCTGCGCAGCGAGGCGGCTCAGCCATTCGACCTGGCCAACGGGCCGCTGCTGCGGTGCCTGGTCTATCGCCTGCACGAGCGCGAGCACGTCGTGCTCCTGGCGATGCACCATATCATCAGCGACGGCTGGTCGATGGGGCTGTTGCTGGGCGAGTTGAGCCGGCTCTACAGCTCGCTGGCCTCACGAGGAGACGGCCGCGATGCGATACCGCAACGTGGAGGGCTTCAATACTCCGACTTCGCAGCGTGGCAGCAGGACCGGGCGACCACGGGCGGGTTCGAGGAACAGCTTGCGTACTGGGAACGGCAACTCGGCACCGCGCGGTCCGACGCCGCCGGCCGGGCCGAAAACGCCGCAACTCCGGTGCCGCCCCTGGAATTGCCGACCGACCGTCCGCGTTCGGCCAACCAGGGCTTTGCCGGCGCGTTGCGACCGATGGACGTCGGGCCGGCCACGCTGGCCGCCGTCGACGCCCTCGCCCGCCGCGAGGGAACGACGCGATTCGTCGTGCTCATGGCGGCCTACAAGGCGGTTCTCAGCCGGTATTCCCGGCAGGAAGACATCGCCGTCGGGACGATCGTGGCCAACCGCACGCACCGTGAGCTAGAGGACGTGCTGGGATTCTTTGCCAACACGGTGGTGCTGCGGACCGATTTGTCGGGCGATCCGACGTTCCGGGAACTGGTCGCGCGCGTCCACCGCGTGACGTTCGAGGCCCACGCCCATCAAGAGGTCCCCTTCGGCAAGGTCGTCGAACGGCTCAAGCCCGAGCGCTGCGGCAACCGTCCGCCGCTGTTTCAGACCGCCCTGGTCCTGGAGAACATGCCTTTGGACCTGCCCGCCGGCACGCCGTGGCAGATCGAGCGGCTGGCGATCGACAACGGCACTTCGAAGTACGACCTTGCCCTGCTGCTGTGGGAAGAAGGCGACCGGCTGCGCGGCGACGTGGAGTATTCGACGGCGTTGTTTGACGCCGGCACGATCGACGGCATCATTGCAGCCCTGGGCACACTGTTGGATGCCGCCGCAGCGGAGCCCGAACAACGGATCTCGCAGCTTCCGCTGGTCGACGCCTCGCTGCGGCAGCGAATCGTCTCGGAGTTCAACGCCCCCCAGGCGCCCGAGCCTTCGCAATGCCTGCACCACTTGTTCGAGGAGCATGCCGCGAGATCGCCCGAGCGGATTGCCCTGGTCGTCGGCAAACGCCGGCTGACCTACGGCGAACTGGATCGCCGCGCGACGCGTCTGGCCGCGCACCTGCAAACCCTGGGACTTCGCCCAGAAGAGCCGGTGACGGTCTGCCTGCCGCGATCCGCGGAGCTGGTCATCGCGCTTCTGGGCGTGCTCAAGGCAGGCGGGGTCTATGTGCCGCTCGATCCAGACCAGCCCGCCGAACGCGTCGCGTTCCTCCTGCAAGACTCGGGATCGCGGATCCTGCTGACGCGAAGCGACATCCAGGCGAGGCTTCCGGCGACCGGTGCAACGATCGTGCTGTGGGAACGGATCGCCGAGAAAATCAGCGGAGGCAACGTCCCGTGCCCCAATCGCCGCGACAACCCGCGGCAACTGGCGTACATCCTCTACACGTCCGGCTCGACCGGCCGGCCCAAGGGGGCGCTGGTGGAACACCGCGGCGTCGTGAACTTTACGCGGGCGTTCAGCCGCGGCCTGCGCATCACGCGGGACGATCGCGTGCTGCACTGTTTCTCGCCGAGTTCCGACGGCTCGCTATCGGACATCTTCTCGGCCCTGGCCAATGGCGCTTGCCTGATCGTGGCGGACCGCGAGACGGTACTGACCCCTGGGGCGCTGGAATCGCTGGTGCTCGGCGAACGCGTCACGGTCGCCACGCTCACGCCTTCGATGATGACGCTGCTTCGGCCCGAGAACCTGCCGGAACTGCGTACGGTCTGTTCGGTAGGCGAACCGATTTCCGGGGCGTTGGCGGCCCGGTGGGCGCCCGGCCGCTTGCTGATCAACGGCTACGGGTTGACCGAGACTTCGATCGGCGCGTCGCTGGCCGAGTTAACCGGGCCTGCGGCGCGCGCCACGATCGGCCGCCCGCTGGACAACGTCCAGCTCTACGTGCTCGATGCGAACCTGAGCCCGACGCCGATCGGGGCGGTGGGCGAGATCTGCATCGGGGGCGTGCAGGTGGGGCGCGGATATCTCAACCGTCCGGACCTCACCGACGCCCGTTTCGTGCCCGATCCGTTCTGCCCGCGCCAAGACGGCCGCCTTTATCGGACAGGCGACTTGGGGCGTCTGCGGGCCGATGGCGGGATCGAGTTGCTCGGACGAAGCGATGACCAGGTGAAGATCCGCGGCTATC
>CAZFKF010000607.1:0-4293 GCA_964518805.1 uncultured Planctomycetaceae bacterium
CTCGGGATGCAGATCGTGGGGAGCATTTTCAGAAGCCGTCAGCAACACACCGGCCGCACTCCAAACGGCCAAGTAGGGTCTATCCTTCGGTCCCATGCCGAAGCGGTGCCGGTAGGTCTCTGGGATATCCAGATCCGTTGCATACGCACGCTGCATCGAGACAGCCAACGCTTGAGCAGCCCCGAGAAGATCGGCGTCAACCTCGTTCAGTGTGGATTGCCGTACTCGATAGTAGAGCGTGGCTCCAAAGCCCCCGATCCCCATCGTCAGGAGCAATGCCATCCAAAAGAGGATGTTCCAGCGAATGGAACTAAACATCGATCAAGTATCCGTGGCCCCGTCTCGTAATAATGAAGTCATTGCCGAGCTTCTTTCTGAGTCTGGCGACGTACACGTCCAGTAAGTTCGAGAGGCTGTCTTCGTTCTCGTCGAAGAGGTGATCATAGAGCATCGTGCGTGTCACGACGCTTCCCCGGTGCATCGCCAAAAACTCGACGAGCCCATACTCCCGAGCCGTGAGATCAATTCGTTCCCCGTTCCGCATCACGCTCCGGGAGGCCGTGTCGATGACAACCTCCCCGAGTTCCAATTTCGAAGTCGGTTGTCCGGCCGCTCGGCGGATCAGGGCTCGCAGACGGGCCAACAATTCTGCCCGCTCAAATGGCTTGATGAGATAATCGTCGCCCCCAATGTCGAGTCCTTTTACTCGGTCCAGCAATGCGTCCCGAGCGGTAAGAATCAACACGGGCGTTTTCTTCTCCCGACGCAACCGCCTCAAAAAGTCCCATCCATCTAACCTGGGTAGCATGATGTCGAGAAGGATGGCGTCGTAATCCCAACTGCTGGCCTTGAAGAGCCCGTCTTCACCGTCCGTGGCGGTGTCCACGGCATATCCTTCCTCCAGCAGTGTCTTCTCCAGCGACCGGAGCAGATCGAGTTCGTCCTCGACGATCAAAACCCGCACGTCACGACCTCTCCAACGAAGACGGTGGAACGACAACCAGCATTGTCAATTGTAGAGTGTAGAGAAGGGCTTCGAACAACGCCAACCACGCCCTGCTTTCCGCAGGGCGTGGTGTGTTTTTTGGGAAGTATTGCGAGAAAGGGGCTTCGCTATGACTGATGGCCGGGCTTGCTCTTCTTCTCAGGACCACCGGACCTACCGTGCTCGCCCAACCGCTTCTCAATGGCTTTTTTCAGATCACGCAGCTCCTTCAGGACTTGTTCGTGGGGAGGGCCTTTTACCTCCTTCGCCTCGTGAGGAGCCTTCATCTTCCCATCCACAAGCTCCCGAAGCGTGCGAACTTCAGCAAGAATCTGCTCATGGGGTGGCAAGGGTTTTTTGTCTACCTCCTTCTGCCCCTTCTTGCCTTTGGGTTTCGAGGGCGGCTCCATGGTCACCGTGGAACCGCTCTTCAGGTTTTTGATCGTCTCTGATCGCACGTGCGTGTCGCCCTTCGGCCCGGTATGCTTGCGACCCGCAACCTCGATTTCGTCTGCCTTGGAGACCGCTGCCGTCACCTTCTCGGCCATGTGCGGAGGAAAACGCACCTCGCTACCATCGGCCAAAATGATCCCGTCCACATCGCCTCTGGGCGACTGGTGGAACTCCCGTACCACTCCACGAATGGTTACGGGCTCGTCCTTCGCCTTCGGCGGCGTCCCATTCTCGGCAGCCGCCACAGGTTTCCCTGCCGCAGGCGGTTTGGCCTGTTCCTGACCAAGACAGGTGGCAGTCAAGCAGGCTAGGATGGCCACCATCGAAATCCACATCTTCATTGCAGTTTCTCCTCGAAGAAACGTATCTTCCTGGCAAGCCCACGGCTTGCCAACCCGAACCATTCTCGCAATAGCAACCTGAACAGAAGATGAACGCTGGCGTGTATTTCGGACAACTCGACTGGATCGGCGGTGCCTTGGCCGAATCCCAGGCGACAAGTGCGGATCGCTTCGGGGTGCATGAAAAGTCGGTGGGCCGAGGGGATCGAAAGGGATAGAGTCCCCTGAGACTTCCGAGAACTCTCGGGGAAGAGACGTGCCAGGACACGGGATCGTGAGTCCGTTCGTCATCAAGTTGCGACGACGATCACTTCTCCCGATGGCCATCCCCGTCCGGCTGCCACGGCGTCAGTCGAGGAATCCAGCGAGGGACGTTCTGCCTGTAGCGGGCGTAGTCGCCACCGAATCGCCTCTCCAGTCCGGGTTCCTCGAAGAACGGAATGTAGATTGCGTTTACGGCCACGAAGATGGCGAACCAGACGAGCAACGGCACCGAGCCGAAGAAAACCGCTTCCCCGAGCAGGATGCAGAAGACGCCGGTAATCATCGGGTTGCGGACGTGGCGGTAGACCCCGACCACGACCAACCGCTCCGTGGGATTCCAGGGTGCGAGCGTTCCCCGGCCGATCTGGAAGAACATGCGAATGGTCATGACGAGCAGCGTCAGTCCCAGGCCGATGGAAAGAACGCCACCCGCCAGCATCAGCAGATTCCACGGGACAGGACGGTAGATCGCCATCCCGTCCATACCCGTGAAGTGCAGAATCGTGGCAGGAATGACGACCGTGACCGTGAAGGGCAAGAGGGCAACAGCTTGAATGTGCTTCCAGACGGTCATGAGGCTGCCATCCTATCACCGGGTGATACCGACATCACTTGAGCATGGCAGCAAGCTCGATTGCTGAACCAATAACCCCGTCCGGCTGGAATCCGAGCATTTCAAGCGGGGCATTCTCCCGGTTGAGCCAATACACCTGGAATCCGAATGCCTTGCCGCCCGCCACGTCCCAGCAATTCGAGGACACGAAACCGATTTGGTGCCGCTCGATGCCAAGGTGCTTCTCGGCCAACTGGTAGACCACCGGGCTCGGTTTGTAGATCCGCACCTCATCCACGCTCAGGATGTGCAGGAATCTCCCGTCCAGCCCGGCGCTGCGCACGGCGCTTTGCAGCATGGTCGGCGTGCCGTTGGAGAGGATTGAACAAGGAATGCCGCTCAGGGCATCCAGGGCGGCGACGACCTCGGGGAACGGGTTCAAACTCAGGTACGCCTGCATCAGGTAGTCGATCTGCTCTGGCGTGGCGTCTTGGCCGAGAGATCGGCAGGCGAACGTCAATCCGTCTCGGGTGATCTGCCAGAAGTCCTCGTACTTGGTCATCAGGGATCGGAGCCACGTGTACTGAAGCTGCTTGGACCGCCAGAGGGTCGTCAGGTCGGAGCCGTGGCCGGGAAAGACTTCCTCGCATCGGCTCATCACGGAGCGGACATCAAATAGCGTTCCGTAGGCGTCGAAGACAAGTGCTCGCATCGTCACGGTCTTTCGTCTCTCTTGTCCAGGGAGCCAAGCGTCGGGGCTTTGCTCGTCAACCTTCAGGAGGAAGGCCGCAGGGGAAGATCACGACGGCAAGCCGGTCGCAGCCTTCACTTCGGTTTCGCCCAATCCGGCACCTTCACACCGGTGGCCGAGTCCTGGCCCGGCGTATAAGGCTTGATGTCCAGCACTGGCGTGCCCTCGAAAGCGTCGATCTTCTCCACCTCGACCACGTTGTCCTTCACCGACACGATCTTGCAGAGGCTCAGGGCAATCAGATTCGGCCGGAATGGTGACCGAGTGGCAAAGACGCCGGTGAGTGGGTTCTTCTGGTCGCCTCGGGGGTGTACCTGGAGGATCGCCCGCTTCTCGGGCGTGTCGTTCTTATCGAACCACCAGATGACTTGCACGTGGGACCATTGATCCAGCCCGAGCAAGCCCGATTGGTACTTCTTGTCGAGGACGATCACCATGCGGCCGTCCGCCTTCTGGACGTGTCCAATGGGTCGGACGACGAACGTCGGAGCATCATTTCCCTCCCGCTTCTCGTCGGCCACCGCCGGTGCCAGGAGCAGCGCCACCGAGGCGGCAACGGACAGTACGAACAGCCTCGTTTTCATGACGACCTCCTACTTCCCATTCTCGTGGTCATGGTTCACCGGACTCATTCTACCGCCTTGGACGGGCAGCCCGTAATAGATGTCGGCTCTTGCTCGGAAGCGGGCCGTGCGGCACGAAAGATGAACCTCGCCGTCACCTGTTCTCTGGATCTAGCGCCGTTGTGAGTTCTGCAACAGGAGCCGTGATGGCGGCGATCAGGGACACGAGCGCATAAGGTTGGCGACAATGCCGCCGCCGCTGTATTGGAGAGGCCCGAACTTCGCTTTGTCTTCCTCCCCCAGGACAGAACAACCTGGGTTGATAATAGGTAACAAATCAGCCGTCTGAAGTTGGTATTGGGGAATTTCGGGGTGGTGTGCTA
>CAZFKF010000608.1:0-4292 GCA_964518805.1 uncultured Planctomycetaceae bacterium
TGGTACTTCAATCCGCGCGCCAAAGATGCCGAGGCACGCCACTGGAGCCTGATCCGGAAGATGCGCCGCGAGCAAATCGATATGGCGGTGCTGTTGCCCAACTCGATGCGGACCGCGATTCTAGCTCGCATGGGTGGGGCGAAGCAGCGGATCGGCTACTCTCGCTACGGGCGTGGCCCGCTGCTCACTCAGAAGATCCGGTCCCCCCAAATTCACGGCTTGTCAACGCCGTGCCCCATGGTCGACTACTTTCTTAAGATCAGCGAGGCCCTCGGTTGCCCGCCGGAATCGCGCCGATTGGAGCTGGCCACCACGCCGGACGATGAACACGCCGCCGATCTGGTTTGGGAGCGGCTGGGGTTGCGGACCGACGGTCGGGTGGTGGCTCTAAACTCCAGTGGGGCGTTTGGCTCCGCCAAGGTCTGGCCCGAGGAGCACTGTGCCGAACTGGCCCATCGTGTGGCATCGACACTCGACTACGATGTGTTGGTGATGTGCGGACCCAAGGAACGGCGGTCGGCGCGGACGATCGTTGATCGGGCTGCACACCCAAGGGTCTTCTCCATGGCCAATCAGCCGATCGACATTGGTACGGCCAAGGCGTGCATCCGCCGCGTGAAGCTGATGGTCTCCACCGATAGCGGGCCGCGCCACGTGGCGGCCGCGTTCGGCAAGCCCGTGATCACCCTCTACGGTCCCATGCCGCCGGTCTTCGGCGAGAATCCGACCGTCTTGGCCATCGACGTACGACTCGACCTGGACTGCATCGGCTGTCAGAATCGTGTGTGCCCGTTGGGCCACCACAAGTGCATGCGCGATCTGACGCCGGACATGGTCTTCTCGGAGATCGCACGGTTGGTCAAAGAGGACCGCGCTGCCTGCGCCGCATAGCCGATTCGGTCGTCGCGCCACGATCGTGGGTGGCGTTCGTTTTCGCGCTTCGACGTGCGCCGTCCCCGATGGGGCCGTTCTGACCCGGCCATCAGCGGATCTCTTGGCGCCAACGATGTCAGACTCGAATGCGCGTCACCCGGCAGCGTGCATCAGCGCCCCGATTTTTTCCGAATCGACGTCCACGCCCAACCCCGGGCCTTCCGGCACTTCGGCCAGGTCGCCGCGGATCACCAGCGGCGTCTTGAGGATGTCGGCGGCAAGGAACTGCGGGCCGTTGAGGGCGGCCGGTTTCGCCAGCCCGTAGGCCGCGTACAGTTGCAGCGAAGCGGCCAGAGACACGTCCGGATCCGTCAGCCCGCTGCCAAGCCAGAACAGGCCGGCATCCAACGCGACCTCGATCTGTCGGCGGGCCGAGGCCAGGCCGCCGGCCCGCGAGATCTTGAGCGTCACGCCGTCGATCATTCCCAGGCGGATGAACTCCTCGACTTCGACGGGCGAGACCAGCCCTTCGTCCATCGTGATCGGAATCGCGCCCTGCCGCTTCATCGCCTGGTAGCCGCTGATGCAATTGGGTCGCAGCGGGGCTTCCAAGACGTCGACGCCGGCGTCGGCAAACTTCGGCGCAACCTCCAACGCTGTGGCCAGATCGTAGCCGCCGTTCGCGTCGGCCCAAAGGAAGCTGTGCGATGCGGCCTTGCGCACGCGCCGAACAACCTCGACGTCGAACCGAGGGTTGGGCGACACCTTGACGTTGAAACTGCGGTAGCCGCGGTTCGTGGCAACTTCGATCTCGGATTCGAGTTCTTCGAGGCTCTGCACGCTGATCGTCCACCCAAGTTGCACCGGACCTCCGGCCGGCCGCCCCCACATCTGCGCCAGCGACCGCCCGGTCAGCTTCCCGATGAGGTCGTGCAGGGCAATGTCGAGCCCGGCCCGGGCCAGCGGCATCCCGATCGAAAACGATGGCGCCAGCGCAGCGTCGAGGGCCTTCTGGGCCCCTTCGAGATCGAGTGGATCGCGGCCCACCAGCGCGGGAATGAAATGGTGCCGCAAGACCGCCAGCGCGGTCTCCAGCGTTTCGTAGCTCCAGGTTGGCACCGGCAGGCTTTGGCCCCAGCCAACGGTTCCGGTATCGGCGGTCATTTTCACCAGCACGACGGTGTGTCCGGGCGCGGTCTCCACGAACTTCCATCGGCGCAGGCAGGGATAGCAGAGCGGAAACAACTCGACGCGTTCGATCTTCACGGGCAATCCTCCTCAATCCGTCCATGGTTTAGCCCACCGTAAGGCGAGTGTCAATTCCTCGGCGGCCCCACCCCCTTGGAGGCTAGTCCGCCTTCTGGTATCCTTTTTCGCATGACTACCGGCTACTACGAAGAAGACTATCAGCGTATTGCAGCGGTCTCGCAAGAATCGTCGTTCCTGCCTGAGACGGGCATCGAAATCATTCGCAATTTGAACGGGCGCAAGCCGCCGCGGCACGTCTTGTTCGACTTCGACGGCACCTTGAGCCTCATCCGCGAAGGCTGGATGGACGTCATGGTGCCGATGATGGTCGAGATCCTGACGGCCACCGGCACCGACGAGCCCCAGGAACGCCTGACGGCCGTGGCCCGCGACTTCGTCACCGAATTGACCGGCAAGCAGACCATCTACCAGATGATCCGCCTGGCCGAAGAGGTGTCCAAACGGGGCGGAACGCCCGAGGACCCGGGCGTGTACAAGGGCCTCTATCACGATCGGCTCATGGAGCGGATCGCCAGCCGGCGCGAGGACCTCCGCTCTGGCAAGGCTTCGCCGAACGACATGCTGGTGCCGTACTCGATTGAGTTGCTCGACGAGTTGCGTCGCCGCGACGCGATCGTCTACGTGGCCAGCGGCACCGACGAGAAGTACGTCTTCGAGGAAGTGGCGTTGCTGGGCCTCGACCAATACTTCGGCAAGCACGTGTACGGGGCCAAGGAAGACTACAAGTCCTTCTCCAAGGCCATGGTCATCGAGCGAATCCTCAAGGAGAACCGAGTCGAGGGGGAACTGCTGCTCGGTTTCGGCGACGGATACGTCGAGATCCAGAACGTCAAGGCGGTGGGCGGACTGGCCGTGGCCGTGGCCAGCGACGAGGCCGGACGCAGCGGCAAGCCCGACGCCTGGAAACGCGACCGCCTGATTGGCGCCGGCGCCGACCTGGTGATCCCCGACTTCCGCGACTACGGACCGCTGACGGCGTGTCTGTGGAGCGGCGACCGATAGACCAACCTCAGAGAGATCAACCCCAGAGGACGCGGAGGACCGCGGAGGGAAAACCGAAGAAAGAAGGCAAGGAATATCCGTCGGCGGCCATCGAGGAATTCGTCGGGGATTTTGTCGGCAGATGCCCTGGCCCCCGGCCCCTTTCCCGTCTAACGGGAGAAGGGAGTGACCGTCGCCATGGGACGAAGCGTTGTGTTTCGTCGCGATGGGCGCCCACCAGCATCGTCTTTCCTTCTTTCCCCTCGATTCCCTCTTCCTCCTCCCGCGTTTGCTTGCTGCCTACTGCCCTCCGCCCTCTACCGCCCATGAACACCTTCCGCCACATGACGCCTGAGCGGCTCGGGGAGATCGTGGCCCGCTTTCCGCAGGCCCGGATCGCGGTGATCGGCGATTTCTTCCTCGACAAGTACCTGGACATCGATCCCCAACTGGCCGAAACGAGCCTGGAAACCGGCAAGACGTGCCACCAGGTAAGCCGCATCCGCCACAGCCCCGGCGCGGCGGGAACGGTGATGTCGAACCTTTCGGCCCTCGGCGCGGGCACGCTGCATGCAATCGGGTTCACGGGCGACGACGGCGAATCGTACGACTTGCGCAAGGGGCTGGACGCCATCCGGTGCAGCGTGGCCCATCTGTTCTGCGATCCCCAACGGATGACGCCCACGTACCTCAAGCCCCGCGACCAGACCGACCCGAGCCTGGCCGGCGAACACAATCGATACGACACCAAGAACCGCAAACTCACCGCCACGGACGTCCAGGAGCGGCTCATCGCTTCGGTCGACGCCTTGCTGCCGCAGATCGACGCCCTGATCGTGCTCGATCAGGTCGAGGAAAAGGACTGCGGCGTCGTCACCACGCGGGTCACGGAGGCGATTGCCGAGCGCGGGAAGCGGTTCGGCGATCGGGTCGTGTTCTGGGCCGACAGCCGCCGCCGCATCCGGCAGTTCCGCAACGTGATCATCAAGCCCAACCAGTTCGAGGCCGTGGGCTGGGAAAACGCCCCGCCCGACGCCAGCGTCGACATGGACCGGCTGATCGAGGCCGTGGGCCGTCTGCGCAACGAAGTCGGGGCCCCGATCGTCGCCACGCGTGGGCCCGAGGGGATGGTTGTGAGCGATCCGCAGGTTACGCTCGTGCCAGGCGTG
>CAZFKF010000609.1:0-4279 GCA_964518805.1 uncultured Planctomycetaceae bacterium
GGTGATTACCCGCAAGGCCGAGGCCATGCTGGTCGAGGAAATGAACCTCCTGGGCGACGAAGGCTGGCAACTGGTGTCGACCGAGTACATCAAGGACCCGAAGGGCGTGATGACCTGGATCGCCTTTCTCAAGCGGCCGAAGACGGCTCAAGCCGTCAAGGCGCCGGGGGCCGAGTCCGCAGCAGTCGCGGAGACCGCTGCCAAGCCGCCGCTCGCATCCGGCGAACCGGCCGGCTTCGATCTCAGCGGCGATGTGTTCGAGATCAAGAAACAGCACGAGTAGCGGAATGAAATCGCACACCGAATATCTGACCCTCAATATTCCCTCCAAGATGGCTTTTCAAAACATCACGCCGCAGGTCGAAGCGGCCGTGAAGAAAAGCGGCGTGCAAGAGGGGTTGGTGTTGGTCAACGCGATGCATATCACGGCCAGCGTGTTCATCAACGACGACGAGCGGGGGCTGCATCACGACTTCGGAAAGTGGCTGGAGCAATTGGCCCCATTCAATCCCGATCCAAACCACTACCATCACAACCGCACGGGCGAGGACAACGCCGATGCGCACATGAAGCGACAAGTGATGGGCCGCGAGGTCGTGGTGGCAATCACCAAGGGCAAGCTCGACTTCGGCCCTTGGGAGCAGATCTTCTACGGCGAGTTCGACGGCTATCGCAACAAGCGGGTGCTGGTGAAGATCCTTGGAGAGTAGCTGCGGCGATCGCTGCCTACCATTTCGGGTGGTTCGATAGACTTCACGGCGACAACCTGCTGTAATGGGCGCACACGCCAAACCATCCGTCTTCTGCCGCTAGAAGGAGCCCATCATGTCGCATACCACTCGTCGGGATTTCTTGATGTCCGCAGCCGCTGGGGTTGCCCTGGGGGTGGCCGGCAATGCAGTCCTTGCCGCCGAAAGGGTGAAACGCAGGGAGAAGAACGCGGCCGTGCCGGCGCCGGTCAAGGCGGTTGGGGCCAACGAGCGGATTCGTATCGCCGTGGTGGGCATCAACGGGCGGGGAAGGGAGCATATTTCGCAGTTTGCCCGAATGCCGGGTGTGGAAGTCGCCTACCTCGTCGACCCGGACACGCGGGTGTTTGAGGGTTGCAGCAAGATCGTCGAACAGGCGGGCGGCAAGAAGCCCCAGTGCGTGCAAGACCTGCGCAAGGTCCTTGAAGACAAGGAACTGAACGCCATTTCCGTGGCCACGTGCAATCACTGGCACTCGCTGGCTACGGTTTGGGGTTGCCAGGCAGGCAAGGACGTTTACGTCGAAAAGCCGTGCAGCCATAACGTGTTCGAGGGCCGCCAGTGCGTCGAGGCCGCGCGCAAGTACAAGCGGATCGTGCAGCACGGCACTCAGAGCCGCAGCGATTCCCGCTGGGCCCGGTCGATCGCCGCGGTCAAAAGCGGCAAGTACGGCAAGCTGCTGGTGGCCAAGGCGTACGCCAGCAAGGTCCGCTGGAGCATCGGATTCAAGGAAACCGCCGATCCGCCCAAGGAATTTGACTTCAACCTCTGGCTGGGCCCGGCCCTCCAGCAGTCGTATCACCAGAACATTGTCCACTACAATTGGCACTGGTTCTGGGACTTCGGCAACGGCGAGATTGGCAACCAAGGGGTCCACCAGATGGATATCGCCCAATGGGTGCTGCCCCAGATCACCAAGCCCTTCACCGCCATGTCGATCGGCTGCCGCTACGTCGATAGCCGCGATTTCCGCGACCAGGGCCAGACGCCGAACATGCAGTTGGCCGTGTTCGATTTCGGCGGCCCACTGGTTGTGTTCGAGGTTCGCGGGCTGAACGGCAAGAAGGGGCCGGGCGGCAAGGAATTCGCAACGCAGGTCGACGACGAGTTCTACGTCGAACAGGGAGTGATCAAGGGCGGAAAGTTCCATCCGAAGGGTTCCACCAAGTCCGAACCGCTGCCGGCCGACCTGCCGTTGGGCATCCGGCCCGGCGAACACTTCAAGAATTTCATCGACTGCGTGCGGAGCCGCAAGCAGGATGAGCTGAACGCCGAGATCCTCGAGGGGCACCGCTCGTCGACGATGTGCCATCTGGCCAATATCTCGTACCGCCTCGGCCGCGAGGCGCCCTTCAGCGAGAAGCCGAAGGACCTGGGCGACAACGAGCACGTGGCGGCCAGCGTCAAGGCGATCGAGGATCAACTCGTGGGCGCCTTGGGCATGGACCTCGCGAAGTTCAAGTACACGCTCGGCGCGAAGCTCCAGTTCTGCCCCAAGACCGAGAAGTTCGTGGGCAACACCGAGGCCGACAAGCTTCTGACGCGTCCCTACCGGGCGCCGTTCGTTGTGCCGGAGAAGGTGTGAGACGCCATGCGGACGCGGCTCTTGCTGGTCGAAAGCAATCCGGAAGACGTCTTGTTCTCGCCTGAGACGCTGGATTGTCTGGAGGCGAGCCGGTTTGCCGTGACGTCGGCGGCGTCGCTCGATGAAGCCCAGGCGGTCCTGGCGGAGCAGAGGTTCACTGCCGTGTTGCTGGACCTCTCGCCGCCCGGTGCTTTCGGACTCGATGCCGTGGCCTGCTGCGCCGAGGCGGCGCCGGGTGCGGCGATCGTAGTGCTCACAGGCCCCGGCGAAGAGGAGAAGACGGCCCGCGAGGCGCTTCGACGGGGAGCGCAAGACTGCCTGATCAAGGGCACATCGGACGCCTTGAGCATCGCCCGCTCGATCCGCTATGCCGTCGAGCGCAAGCGGGCTGAGCAGCGGGTGCGTCTCTTGTCCGAAGTGACCTCCCAGTTGCTCTCCAGCACCCAACCGCAGCGGATCGTCGAATCGCTGTGCCGCAAGGTGATGGATCACCTGAACTGCCAGGCCTTTTTCAATTATCTCATGGACGAGAAATCGGGTCGGCTGCATCTCAACGCGTGCGGCGGAATTCCCGAAGAGACGGCTCGAAGCATCGAGTGGATCGAATTCGGCACGGCCGTCTGCGCCTGCGTTGCCCGCGATGGCCGCCGCATCGTGGCCGAGCAGATTCAGACCACGTCGGATCCACGCACAGACCTGGTGCGCTCGTTGGGCCTTCAAGCCTATGCCTGCCATCCCCTGATGGACCAGGGCCGCGTCATCGGGACGCTTTCCTTCGGCTCGCAGGCCAAGGCGTCGTTCAGCGAGGACGACCTGGCGCTGATGAACACGGTGACCGACCACGTGGCGATCGCCATGCAGCGGATTCGATGGTTGGAATCGTCGGAACGACATGCCCGGGATGCCGAGGCGGCCAACGTGGCCAAGAGTCAGTTCCTGGCCAACATGAGCCACGAACTGCGAACGCCGATGAACGCCATCCTCGGAATGACGGAGCTGGCACTCGCCGAACCGCTCTCCGACCGGGTGCGCGACTGCCTCCAGACCGCCAAGGAGTCGGCCGACCTGCTCCTGGAACTTCTGAACGAGATTCTCGATTTCTCGCGCATCGAGGCCGGTCGGTTCGAATTGGAGCAGATCCCCTTCAGTCTCCACAAGACCATCGAGCAGGTGGCCAAGCCGCTGGCCGTGCGGGCCGATGAGAAGGAACTCGAACTGATCTGCGACGTGGCCAACGACCTGCCCGATCGTCTCCTCGGCGATCCCATGCGCCTTCGCCAGATCCTGATGAACCTGATCGGCAATGCGATCAAGTTCACCTCCCAGGGAGAAGTCGTGGTGCGCGTGGAGAACGGCGGTTCGGAGGCTCAGGAACGCGTCCGATTGGAGAGGGAGCCGGCATGCGCTCGCTCGTCCGGCCCCCCAATCCCCCAGTCGCCCAATCTCCAGACGATCAAGTTCTCCGTCTCCGACACGGGGATCGGCATTTCGGCGGAGCAGCAGGCGCGGCTCTTTTCGCCGTTTTCGCAGGGCGACGCCTCGACGACGCGTCGCTACGGCGGGACGGGGCTGGGACTGGCGATTTCTCAGCGCCTCGTCCAGATGATGGGCGGGCGGATTTGGCTGGATAGCGAGCCGGGCCGCGGAAGCAACTTCTTCTTCACCGTCGCCCTGCCGGTTGCAGGGCCATCTGCGGAGGCCGAAGAGGCCCCTCAGGGCCTGCGGCAGGCCCTCGTGGATCTCCCGGTGTTGGTGGTCGCCGAAAACGCTACGAATCGCCGAATCCTTCACGAGATGCTGACGGGTTGGCGCATGCGCCCGGAGGCATCGGCCGACGTGGCGAGCGCGCTCACCCTGATCCACAGTGCGGCGGCCGCGGAGTGCGCGTATCGCCTGGTGCTGGCCGATGCCGTGATGCCCGGCATCGACGGTTTCACGCTGGCCG
>CAZFKF010000610.1:0-4276 GCA_964518805.1 uncultured Planctomycetaceae bacterium
GCTGGCCACCACGCGCCTCGGCTGGAGTCCGACCGTGCCGCTGCGCGAAGGCCTGAAGAAGACGATCGAGTGGTTCCGCTCGATCGATGTGAGCCACTATCGGCCGCCGACGCCGAATTATTGACAAGGGGTGAGCGACGAGGCTCGACGCGGATGGTGCGAAGCGCCGTTCACTCCTCGTCTTCGTCCCTCGGTTCGCGTTTCTCTCGAAACTCGCCCTCGATCGCGTCGGGCGATTCGCCGCTCACCCGCCGTCGCAGATAGAGCTTGATCGGCACTTCGGGAAATCGGAGTCGGTCGCGCAGCACGCCCAGCAGATAGCGTTGGTAGGGCTTCGAAATCGACTTCGGGCTGTTGCACAGCAGGACCACAGTCGGCGGCTGCGCGGCGACTTGCGTGCCGTAGTAGATCTTGGGCACGGTGCGTCCGTGAGTGTGCGGCGGATTCTGTTCGATCGCGGCGCGGAGCAGCCGGTTCAATCGCGACGTCGTCACCCGCTCGCGAGACTGGTTGAACAGCTTCAGCGCGTGTTTGAGCAACGCCTTCACGTTTCGGCCGGACTGGCCCACAATGAACGCGATGGGCACGTACGGCATGGTGCGGAACGTCTCGCGCAGGTAGCTGACCCAACGCTCGGTGGACATGCGGCCCTCGGCCAGGTCCCACTTGTTGACCACGAAGACGCACGGCTTGAACTGCTCGGCGATGTAGTCGCACAACTGCTTGTCGACCTTGCTCACCCGTTCGTTGGCGTCCAGGAACAACAGCACCACGTCGGCCCGGCGGATGCTTCGCTTCCCGCGATGGACTCCGTAATAGTCGATGTTGTTGACGACGCTCTTCATCCGCCGGAACCCGGGCGTGTCGATGGCCAGAAAGGCCTGTCCGTCGAGTTCGAAGCGAACGTCGACGCTGTCGCGAGTGGTCCCCGGGACTTCGCTGACGATCATCCGTTCGGCCTGGCACAGCGTGTTCACGAAGGTGCTCTTGCCGGTGTTGCGGCGGCCGACAATGGCCAGCTTCATGACCGGCTCTTCGGCCGCGGCCTCGGGCTCGGTCACAGCCGGAAGACGCTCGCCGATTGCGTCGAGCAAATCGTCCTTCCCCCGGCCCTGGTGCACGCTGACGCGCACCACCTTTCGGCCCAGGCGATAGAACTCGTCGGCCTGCTCGTCCAGGCTCGGGACGTCGGTCTTGTTGGCTACGCAGATCACCGGCACATTCACGTACCTTAGGCGGCGAGCGACGTCTTCGTCGAGCGGCACCAGCCCGTCGCGCGTGTCGACGACGAACAAGATCATCGCCGCGGAATCGATCGCCGCAGAGATCTGCTCTTCGATATGCTCGGTGAGATTGTCGGGGTCCTCGACCCCCATTCCGCCGGTGTCGACCAACTCGACGTAGCGATCTCCCACTTCAACGAGATAGGTCACGCGGTCGCGCGTCACTCCGGATGTGGGATCGACGATTGCCAAGCGCCGCCCGGCCAGCCAATTGAACAGACTGGATTTGCCGACGTTGGGCCGGCCGACAATTGCTACCTGGGGGACTCCCATGGAAAACCTTACTCGCGCATCAAGCGTGACGTCGCCCTGGATCGCTGGGGCCAACCGCTCTGGGTCAAGTCGCAAAGGGGATGGCTCTCGCAAAGCGAACCCCTGCCTTGCGAATAACCCCGCGCAAATCCGCAATGAAGAGGGAATACCCCCCCAATGCCCACAAAATGCCCCCAACTGGCCTCCCCTTATCATACCTCATCCGTCCGAATGTTTCTACGAGAACCCCCCGGGGTTGGTTTTTCGTGCTGCCAATCGCGATCCCTCGCCCGGGACCAATTGGCCGCCGAGTAGGGCCCGTTTATGATTCAGCGTTGTCAGAACACGCGATGCAACGCTGCTTTCCACAGGATTGCCATGACTGCCGGGGAACGGTCCAACCGAGATCAACGCCGCGTTGTGTCGCGGAAACTCGATACGTTGCGTAGGGCGGGGGTGACCATTCTCCCCAAATCACGGAAGCCGAAGCAAGCTGTCGCCTCCTCCAAGGACGTGCCTGGGCCGGTTTCCGCTCCAACGCTCGAGGCGCCAGCCGTCGTGGATTTGCCGCCGCCCGAGACACGCGCCAATGCCCTGCAACGCATTGCCAACGACGTGGCTCGTTGCACCCGTTGTGCCGAACTCGCCCGGACCCGCACGCAAACCGTCTTCGGAACCGGTGATCCCATGGCGAGGCTGGTGTTTATGGGCGAGGCGCCGGGTGCAGACGAAGACCGGATGGGAGAGCCGTTTGTGGGCCGTGCGGGGCAACTGCTCACCGATATCATCACTAAAGGAATGAAGATTCGCCGCGAGGACGTTTACATCCTCAATACGATCAAATGCCGGCCGCCGGACAACCGGACACCGCTGCCCGAGGAAGCCGCCAACTGCCGCGCCTTCCTCGACAGGCAACTGGCGATCCTTCGGCCCGAGTTCATCTGTTGCCTGGGTGCGGTGGCGGCCCAGAACCTGCTCGGCACGACGGAGGCGATCGGTCGTCTTCGGGGGCGGTTCCACGATTTTGACGGCATCAAGGTCCTTTGCACGTATCACCCGGCGTATGTGTTGCGTAATCCGGCCGCCAAGCGGCAGGTGTGGGACGACATCCAAATCCTGATGAGAGAAATGGGACTGCTCCAATAGCGTCGAGACAGTCGACCCGCGTCCGAGCAGATAACACGCGGGCGGGCGATTGCAACTTCGTTCCGCGGACCGCCTGTCGGCGAGTTTCCTGGCCTCCCAATCACCCAATCCAACGATTTCCTTCCATGCTTCCCAACAAGTTCCGCTGCTACCTGGTGAGCAAGGACGCCGACGGCCGCGTGTCGGGCCAGATCGTCGAACGATCGCCGAGCGATCTTCCCCCGGGCGAAGTCGCGTTTCGCGTGGCCTATTCCTCGCTCAACTATAAAGATGCCCTGGGGGCCACTGGCCACACGGGCATCAATCGCGTGTTTCCGAATGTCCCGGGCGTTGATGCGGCGGGCGTCGTGGTCCACAGCGGCGTCTACGAACACGTGCCCGGCGACCGCGTGGTGGTGACCGGCTTCGACATGGGAAGCAATCGCTGGGGCGGCTGGGCGGAATATGTCCGCGTGCCGCAAGACTGGATCGTACCCTTGCCGCGCGACATGAGCTACTACGAGAGCATGATCCTCGGCTCGGCAGGCGTCACGGCCGGTCTGTGCGTCGACACACTCCAGAAACACGACGTTATGCCGGACCGTGGCGAAGTCGTCGTCAGCGGCGCAAGCGGTGGCGTGGGCAGCGTTGCCGTCGCCCTGCTGTCGAAGCTCGGCTATCGCGTCGTGGCGTCGACCGGCAAACCCGCGGCCCACGACCTGCTCCGCCAACTCGGGGCCCAAGAGATCGTTCCCCGAGAGGCACTGAATGACCGCAGCGGCAAAGCCCTCCTCTCGGGTCGCTGGGCGGGAGCCATTGACACGGTCGGCGGAAACACCCTGGGGACCATTCTCCGTGGCACGCGACACGGTGGATGCGTCACCGCCGTGGGCCTGACCGGCGGCAACGATGTGCCCGTGACAGTATACCCCTTCATCCTCCGGGCCGTAGTGTTGGCCGGCATCGATGCGGCTTGGTGCCCGCTGCCGCTTCGACATCAGACCTGGGCCCGGCTAACCGGTCCCTGGAGGCTCGATTGCCTTCAGGCCATCGCCCAAACGGTTGGTCTGGACATGCTGCCCTCGCGGCTTGAAGAGATTCTGGCCGGGCGAGTCATCGGCCGGGTAGTCGTCGAAATCGGCGGCGAATCTGTGACCAACGGAGTCTCGGCAACGTGAGCCGGGAGCCCAACTTTGGACGGCTCATTTGGAGCAGGATCGCCTCTTAACCCGGCGGTATCGTCCCTCCAATACGTGCCAGTTGTCATAGGGGGTTCATTTCGCGTGGGCAGCCCCCCTGTAGAGTTGTCGCACACGGAGCTCGCAGAGTCCCATTCGGGTCGATCGCCAAGACCAATCGTCTCGCCGATTCACTCCATCGCCTGAATCCAATGCGGGGCTTCATCGCAGCGGGTTATCACCCACACCCCCCCAATGGATAAGGTCTTGCTTCGAGACGCGTCGGTGAGTAGACTCCCCCGCTTCTGGAGGAAGACGGAGGCATCGTAAATTCCCCTGGCTGGGGATTTTTCTTGCGACGGCAATTTTGGGGTTTTAGAATAGACTTTAGGGTCCCGATTGCCGTGAGGTCCTCTCTAGGGAAGGAGAGATGTTGGA
>CAZFKF010000611.1:0-4272 GCA_964518805.1 uncultured Planctomycetaceae bacterium
CAATGGAACAAAAATCGCCAAACGCGACTAGATCAGTTTTCACCTCCCCAGGTCGGAAGCAATCGTCTCGACAGCGCCATCCGCATATTCGAGGCGCAACTGCATCAGCAGCCGCGGCCGGTCGCGCCAGGGCGACTTCTCGAAGTACCACACGTCCTTCGCGTGTTGGTTGTACCAGCCGTTGCCAAGCATGACGCCCAAGGCGTTCTTGCCCGAAGCCACCCCCTTGGTCACGTCGTACGTCGCATAGAGGATCCGCTTATCGTAGCGCGTGAAGATCGGGTCGAGCACGCGATCGCCGACCTTGGAACCGTTGAGATACAACTCGTAGTAGCCCAGGCCGCAGATGGTCGCCACGGCGCGCCGCAAAGGCTTGGAAACGGCGAATCCTCGGCGAAACACGGGACTCGGCGAGTCTTGGCCCCAGTCCTTGGGGTTCGATCGCCGAACAACCTGGCTGGGGTTGTGGTAGCCGATCCATTCCGCCTTCCATTCCTTGGGATCGAGGATACCCATGGTCCACATGGCAGGCGCGCTCCACGCCGATGCTGCGTCGTGCGCGTCCCACACTCGGACCTTCCAGAAACATTGCGCATGAGATCTCAGCGGGCTGCCGGAGTACACGACTTCGACCGACTGATCGGAACGCACTTTGCCGGAATCCCACAGATCTCCCCGATCGCCACGGAGAGTCTCCGGGCTGGCTGCGACAAGGATCTGGTAGGCTGTCTGAGTCTGTCCGCGGAGGTCAACTGGGGTGGCGCGAAGTATCCAGCCAAGGCGGGGCTGGGGGGAATCGACGCCCAGCGGATCGACCAAGTGTTCGCACCTGAGTTGCTCCGGCTGAATGCCGTCGGCCGCCAACGTGGGAGAAACGGCAACCGCAACACCTAGAATCGTCCAGAATGCTCGCGAGACTAGCATGACCAAAATCCTCCTCGGCGAAGTGGTACTTCACCGTTGGCAAGATGTCAAGGGACGCCCGCAAGTTGAGTTTTCCGCGCCCGCCCCTTATAACCACGTTCACTGTCGAGGCTGCGGGGACGCCGCCTCTGAGGTACAAGGGCGTCGGCGAGTTGCGGGTTCTTTGATTCGCGAGGAAGACGGGGATCTCGTTTTTCGACCTTGCGCACTACACTTTCGGAGGAGCGTTTCCGCGCCATCCCGGAAGCTGGCGGCTCGCCCCGATCCCGAACGCCACACATTCGCAATCCAATCCACGATGTCTAAGGGTCTTATCGCGATGGAATCGGACAACCCAGGGCTGAATCCTGCCCCGATCGGCTCGAGAATCGAAGACGTCGATACTCCGGCCTTGCTCTTGGACTGGGCCGCCGCGCAAAGGAACATCCATCGCATGGCGTCGTTCTTTCGCGGGCGATTGTCCCGGTTGCGTCCGCATTTCAAGAATCACAAGTGCCCAGAACTCGCGCGCCGCCAGATCGAGGCCGGCAACTGCGTGGGCCTAACCTGCGCGAAACTGGGAGAGGCCGAAGTGGTTGCCGCCCGGGGGATTGGCGACGTGCTGATCGCCAACCAAGTCGTGGGGGCGCACAAGGTCGCGCGCTTGGTGGAACTCGCCGGGCGAATACGCGTTCATGTGGCGGTGGACGACGTCGGCCAGGCCAACGCGATCTCGCAAGCGGCGGCGGCGGCGCAGGTAACGGTCGGCATCCTGGTCGAGATTGACATTGGCATGGGGCGATGCGGCGTGGGGCCCGGTCGCCCCGCTCTCGATCTGGCCTGTGCCGTGCAGCAGATGCCAGGTTTGCGATTCGAGGGAATCCAGGCCTACGAAGGTCACGTGGTCTACGTCAGTGACTTCGAACGTCGCGCAGAGTTGGTCCGACAGGCCATGGCTCACGCAATCGAGACGCGGGAGTTGTTGGAGGACCGCGGGGTGCCCGTGGCGATCGTCAGCGGCGGTTCTTCCTCCACCTACCAAATTACGGGACAAATGGCAGGCATTGATGAGATTCAGGCGGGAACCTACGCGACCATGGATTGGCGATACGCCGAACTGGCGCCCGAATTCGAGATAGCGCTGTCGGTGCTGGCCCGGGTGGTCAGCAAGCGGCCTGGTGTGGCCGTGCTCGATGTCGGTTCCAAAGGGTTAGGATGCGAGTTTGGCGCCCCGCGGATCCACGGGTGTCCCGAAGTGGAAACGCCCGCGGTCTTGGCCGAAGAGCACACCGTGGTGCGCAACGCCCCGAAGCGCTGGCGTTCGGGAGAGCTGGTGCGGGTCACTCCAAGCCATGCCTGCACCACGTGCAACCTTTACAGATGGATGCACGTGTGCGAAGATGATCGGGTGGTCGATATCTGGCCTATTGAAGGGTCAGGAAGGCTCGACTGAAGTTTTCCGACTTAAGGAGTACAAGGATGTCCGCGGGTTTCGATCCCTTGTACAAGTGGCTTGGGATCCCCCCTGATGAACAGCCTCCACACTGCTATCGTCTGCTGGGACTTCGCGCGTTTGAGGACAACGCCGATGCCATCGAGAGCGCCGCGGACCGCCAGATGGCCTACCTCAAGACGTTTCAGTCGGGACCCCATGTTCAGATTGCACAGGAGCTGCTCAATCAGGTTGCGACGGCGAAAGTCTGGCTTCTGAATCCCGAAAAGAAGACCGAATACGATGCTTGGCTCCGCGAGCAGCTGGGTCCGGTCGCGCCGCCGGTTCCGCCACCGGGTGTCCCACAGGCAGCGACGCAAGATACTGTCCCCGATCTGAGCGATGTGCTGGGAGATGTCGACGCGTACGGAACAGCGAGCGAGAGGATCAAACGAAGGCACTCGCGACAATGGCTTGCCACGGGGGTGGCTTTGGCATTGGCCATCCTGGTCCTAGCAGGTATCGGGTCGGCGGTCTGGAGACTCCAGGTCGGTTTGCCGGCCCTAGAAAACGCAGCCTCGGTTAGCGTGCCTCCGTCGAGCCCAGGCCCGTCCGATTACAAGGTGGACGAGAAGAGAGTTGAGAAAGTTGAAGCTACGACGGTGCAGGCCAAGGCGGTACTGCCCAAGACCATCCGGAAGGGATTGAAGGCAGGGACGTCGGCCACAAGGGAACCTGAATCCAAGAAGGAGGGAGCGGGCAAGCCCGAGGCAGAACCTGCCGACGAAGAACTCAAGTCCGACAATTCATCGATGGAAGACGCGGCGGAGGCGAAGAAGCTGCCGGGCCAGAATGCGGTGGACGCGAAACTCGCTCCACCGACGCGATCGGAGAAAGGCGCGGACCAGGCGCAACGGTCCGACGTGCCAAGCGACCCCGATTTGCGTAAGGCCCGCCAAACGATCCAGGAAGTCTACAAGGTGGGTGGTGCGAGGAGCGCGACCGATAAGCAGGCATTGGCCAAGCGGCTCCTCCAGGAGGCGACCCAGACTCAGAACGATCCGGTCGGCCAGTTCGCCCTGCTCCAAAGCACCCAGGAGTTGGCCGTGGAATGCGGCGATGGCCTGACCGCTTTCTCGGCGGTCGAGGAGATGGCCCAGCGATACAAGGTCGACTCCGTCGATCTGAAGAGCCAGATTCTCGATACCTTCGCGAAGAAGGCCAAACTGCCCGAGCAGCACAAGTCCGTGGCCAACGAGACGCTCCGCCTGATCGATGCCGCCACAGCGGAGGGTAGGTTCCCTCTGGCGTCGCAATTGGGAAAGCTGGCCGTACGCGAGGCCGCGAAGGCCCGCGACAAGGAAACGCTCCAGCGCACCCGCGCCCGGGTCAAGGAACTGGAGGAAGTCGCTGCCGCTTACGAAGAAGTCAAGGCGGCGGTTGCGGTCTTGGCGGAGCGACCGCAGGACGCGGAGGCAAACCTGGCGGCCGGCAAGTATCACTGCTTCTTCCGCGGCGACTGGGTCGCAGGCTTGCCGATGCTGGCCCGCGGAAGCGACGCCGGATTGAAAGCCCTTGCCCGGCGAGACTTGGAGGGGGCCTCGGCCGCCGAGGCGCAGGTCGAGCTAGCGGAGCAGTGGAAGGACCTTGCGATGAAGTCCAGCGGATTGATCAGGCGGCAGCAACAGTCCCGGGCGGCGTATTGGTACCGGAAAGCCCTGCCGGGCCTGACGGGCCTTGCCAAGGCAGCCGCGGAGCGATGGCTCAAGGAGTCTGGCGCCGCGGCGACCGAAGGAGAAGATCGATGAACCGACACCCAACTCGCTGGCTCGCTGCCGCATGCTTGTGCTGCGTCGTAATCGCGGGCTGTTCCGCATCCGCAGACAAGGCCTCGTATTCCTCATACAGCGACCATGACGCGGTGCTCGCGGAGTATC
>CAZFKF010000612.1:0-4269 GCA_964518805.1 uncultured Planctomycetaceae bacterium
TGCGTCATGGGCCGCCAGGACGACGGGAAGGAGTCGGCCGAGGGCGGTCTGCGGAGCTACGGCTCGATGACGTACTCGGGCTTGAAGAGCATGATCTACGCCGGGCTCACCAAGGACGACCCGCGCGTCAAGGCCGCCGTCGAGTGGATTCGCAAGAACTACGACCTCGAAAGCAACCCCGGCCGGGGAGATGCAGGGTTGTTCTACTACTACGTCACGTTCGCCAAGGCCCTGGAAGCCTTGGGTGTCGACGCCTTCGAGGACGCCAAAAGCGTGAAGCACGACTGGCGCAAGGAACTGACCGAAACCCTCGCCCGGCGGCAGCAGCCCGACGGCTCTTGGGTCAACAAGAACACCCTCTGGATGGAAGGCGATCCGAATCTGGCCACGGCGTTTGGGCTCTTGGCCCTGACTTATTGCCGGCCGGGGAAGTGATCCGGGGGTTGGAGTTCTGTTGATTGGGAGATTTGGACTCAGGGGGCGTGAGCGCGCGCGGTGTGGGCGCTCTTGGCGAAGAAGGCTCGATGCTCGGCTCGTCCCAGAACTTCGCCGACTCGTGTCCGAGGCAGCGCAGCCACCAACCGAATGACCCGCAACGCAAAGTCCTTCGTGCGCAGTTTCAACGTTTCGCGATCCATAGCTCGGTCCTTTCCACGGAAGAGAAAGCAGGTAACCTCGTGACGGTCCAATCTCGCCCCGCAGGTGCATTCCGGACACCGGCGATTTCTCGGAACGCCGGTTCCCCCGATCCGAGAGCGATCATACCGCCACGTCTTGAAGCCTCCCAACCTCCAGATCTCCCAACCTCCATATCTTCAAAGCCTGCGTCCGCCTTCACGCTTGTCGAGGTCCTGGTCGTCATTGCCATCATCGGCATCTTGATCGCGCTGCTGCTGCCGGCAGTGCAGGCGGCGCGCGAGGCGGCGCGGCGCATGCAGTGCTCGAACAACCTGAGGCAACTGGGGCTGGCGATGCACCACTACGCGGGCGCCCACGGCATGTTGCCTAACTCGGCTTGGAGCGACGCGGCGCACGGCTATCCGACGGACTATTCGCCGCTGGCCAAACTGCTCCCCTACTGCGAGCAAACAAGTCTTCACAATCTGGTGGACTACTCGCTTCATCCGGGCGGCAAGTTCGGACTGGGGAATTTTGGCGGCGCCGACCGGCTTCGCGCGATAGCCGGCACGATCATTCCCATTTTCTTGTGTCCGAGCGACGGGGAACAAACGCTTCACAATTACGTATCCGGCACGGCGACCGTCGCCTTCGCCGGCACCAACTACGCGTTCAACGGCGGGGACGGGACGGGGACGAACACGAATCTGGCGGCCGCCGTGGACAACGGGGGTATCTGTTGGACCGACGCGAGAGTGGGGTTTCAGGACATCCGGGACGGCACGAGCAACACGTTGGCGATCACCGAATCGTTGCGCGGTCGGTGCGATACGCCGCCGCTGACGCCCGCGCCCGACATCCAACTCTATCGCGCGGCGCCCTGCACTCTGGCTTTGGCCGTAGCGGGCGAAGCGGGCGGATTGGCGGCCATGCTCCCGAGCATCACCGGTTGGGACGGCAAACGCCTGTCGCAATGGCTCGAAAGCGGCATGCCCTCCGGCCCGCTGATGAACGGACGTTTTTCCCCCAATGCCGCAATCCCGGACTTGACCGCCGGTTCCGGCAGGCTTTGCGCCGCGCGCAGCCGTCATCCCGGCGGCGTCAACGCCTGCTTCTGCGACGGCAGCACGCGTTTCCTGGCCGATACGATCGATCGAACGACCTGGCACGCCCTCTGGACGCGGATGGGCGGCGAGGTCACCAGCGGGTATTAGTCATTCACGCGGGACGACCTGGCAAGGCCGTCCCGCTTTGTTCTACCGGGGCAACGTCCAGAAAGGACATCCCAAGCACCATGAGCACCACCGCCAGATTGACGCCGCCGCTCCAGGCCGAGCAATTGACCAAACGATTCCGACAAGGCAGCGCCACGATCGAGGCCCTCAAGGAGATCTCGCTGACGGTCCAGCGGGGCGAATTTGTCGCGGTGATGGGCGCGAGCGGGTCGGGCAAGAGCACGCTCCTGCACGTCATGGCCGGGCTGACTCGGCCCGACGCAGGGCGCGCCGTCGTGGACGGCCAGGACCTCTCGGCCCTCTCCGATTATCAGCTTACGCTCTTTCGCCGCCGTCACATCGGACTGGTGTTCCAGGCGTTCAACCTGATCCCCACGCTCACCGCAGAGGACAATGTCCTGTTGCCGCTGTTGGCCGACAGCCGTGATCGCTTGCTCGAAGGCCAGTCGCGTTTGGACCTCCTCTTCGAGCGTCTCGGCCTGGCCGAGCGCCGCCACCATCACCCGGACGCCATGAGCGGCGGCGAGCAGCAACGTGTGGCCATTGCCCGGGCGATGATCGGCAATCCGTCGATCATCTTGGCCGACGAACCGACCGGCAGCCTCGATTCGGTGACCGGGCAGGGCATCTGCCGGCTGTTGCGCGAACTGCGCGAGGAACAGGGCCGCACCGTCGTGGTGGTGACCCACGAACCGGCCGTCGCCGTGTGGGCCGAGCGGATCGTGGTGCTCAAGGACGGGCGGACGTTGACCGAATTCCTCACGGCCGAATTCCGCGACGCCCACTCCCTGGCCGCCCATTATCACGACATCGTCGACGAGACGGCAAAGGCGCAGTCTCTGGAGGATTAGAGATCGGCGATTCGTTCTCTGATTCGACGTCAAGTCGCCCAATCGTCAAACCTCCAACGCTCCTATTGACTCCTGCGCAGGCAATGAGCGAGGCCGACCAACGGGAGGCCGGGAAACAAGGGAGAATAGCCTTGCACCAGGATCATTTTCAATACAGGGGTCAATAATCCCGAGCCCCCAATCTCGCAAACCACCAAATCTCCAAACCTCCAAATCGCCATGAGCATTACCTCGAAACTGGCCCTCGCCTACGCCTGGCGTCATCCCGCGCGCATGCTCTTGACCTCGCTGGCCATGATCGCCTCGGCGTGCGTGGTGGTGTGGGTCGTCAGCGGATACGATGCCCTGGTCTCGCAGTTCGGAAGCGGAGCGTCGGAATACCTGGGGCGGTATCATCTCTTCCTGGTGCCCGATGCTGTCGAGGAATCCTTCATTTCCACGGACTTGATCGACGCGATTCGCAGAGACCCTGCCGTCGCCGAATTGGATCCCGCCTTGCAGGCGACCGTCCGCGTGCAACCCGACAAGCCCATGGAAATCGGCATGGGCGGTCCCGGCAAGGGCGGGATGGGCAAGGGCGGATTCGGCATGGGCAAAGGCGATGGGGGGGGAAGGAGCAAAGGCGGCCCGGGAGGAATGAACGTACTCCCCGCTCCCTTTGGGAGAGGGGCAGGGGGTGAGGGCGCGTTGCCAAGCCAAGACCCATCGTCGTCGCTGGCGACCCGCCCTCACCCTAACCCTCTCCCAAAGGGAGAGGGGACCAGAAAAGGCGGACCGCCCGGCCCCGGTGGGCCTCCCCGCCCCGGCGGACCGCCCCGCGGCATGTTCTTCGGCGGTCCCAAGCTCGTCGGCACCACGGCCACGACGGCCCCCTATCCGATCCTTGAAGGGCGCTGGATCGAACAGGGGGATCCCAAGCTCCGCGAAACCGCCATCAGCAATCGCTCGGCCGAGCAATTGGACGTGAAGCTCGGCGACGAAGTCCTCGTCATCTCCGGCACCAAGGAGTATCGGCTGAAGATCGTGGGCGTCGTCGCCCAGAACTCCTCGCCCCCGATGGTCCAACGCCAATCGCCCACCGGTCGACCGGTGATGTCGGGGCCGGGCGCCACGCTCGGGCCGCCAGCCTCGGCGCTCTACGTGCCCACCGCCCTGGCGGAGAAGATCGCGCGGCAGCCGGGCAAGGTCAATCTGGTGAGCATCCTGTTGCGCGAAGGGACTGACCCGGCCGAGTTTCGCGCCCGCTGGCTCCCGCGAGTCGCCCAGGCAAGGCCCGCGGTCCTGTTGGCCGGCGTCCAGGACATCAAGGGCGCAATGGAAGAGGGGATGATGACCGCCAATGCCCGGCGCCAGGCCTGGGCCGCCACGGGCATGTCTCTACTGGCCGCGCTGTTCATCATTTTCACCACACTGAGCATGGGAGTGAACGAGCGGGTGCGGCAGTTTGCGGTGATGCGGGCCGTGGGGCTGACGCGGCTCCAGGTGGCGCGAATCATCGCCGCCGAGAGCCTCATGCTGGCGCTGATCGGGTGGGGCGGAGGGCTGGCCGCCGGCTGGGGAATGCT
>CAZFKF010000613.1:0-4264 GCA_964518805.1 uncultured Planctomycetaceae bacterium
GCGTACTAAAACCGCAAAAAGGCGGTCGGCCAAGGAAGCGGCAAAACCAGTAATGCGTCCCCTGATTTTGATACGTTTGTAGGTGGCGGCGGCCACCGTCTGGCCGGCCTGATCGTACCAGGTGCGGCTCGCTTGGATCACCGTGTCGCCGACGACGTCGTCGGCATCGGCCGTCACGAAACTAGCTGCGTCCCCGTTCCAACTCCCGTTCCAACTCCAGGTTGGGCACCGATGAGCCGCTATTCAACCTGCGCACACCGGGCGGAGGGTGGCGCAAGACTGGGAAGATGATGCGGGCCGACTTGAAGGCGGCCGGATTGCCCCACCAGGACGAGGGGGGGGCTATACGCCGACTTCCACAGCAACCGCCACACATTCGTGTCGAACCTCGCGATGGCGGGGGTGCCCTTGGCTACTGCCCAGAAGTTGGCCCGCCACTCAACACCGGAACTGACGGCCAACGTGTATACGCACGTGGCGGTGGGCGAGAAGGCGCGGGCTATCAATGCGTTGCCGGTCCCCGTTCTATCGGGGGCTGCCAACGGCTCTGAATTGGCCGATTTGGTTGCGCCACAGTTGACATACGGGCCGCCCGCAGACGCCTGGCGGTGCACAACCTCGCACGGAACCCCTGAGAGCGTGGTTCTCCGTGTTGGGGCTCAACCTGTTAACATGGAAGGACTTAGCACAAGCATGCACGTTTGTGCACAACGCGCCCGGAGGGACTCGAACCCCCAACCATCGGTTCCGAAGTTTGCCCAGGTTTCTTGACACAACTCTTAGTGTTCTAAGACTTTACTGCGACAAGTCGTTTCTTGTCAAGGGGTTGCGTTCTCAAAACACTTCCGTCTCCAGTCCTCGCTTCCGCTTCGCTTGCCAGGGAAACCGGTACAGTTTTGAGAATTCTCAAACGGCAAGCCGTTCGCGCATGGTCTGCGCCCTGCGCCACCACTGCTCGGTCGTGCCGTTAAGTCACAGATCCCAAGTGTCTTAACTCCTCCTTAACGGGGGAACAACGCAAAAACGGACGACGGCAACCGCGCCCGGCTTCTTCCCGTCGCTCCGAGGACTGGGGCGGAAGGCCCAAAGGACGGCAAATCCGCCAGGGAAACCCAGACATATTTGGCAGGGACTTGACGGATTTAGCTGACTTGCTAAACTTATTAGCGGAGTGGCTAAGTCCGCTCTTTTCAGCCCCAACGACCACGAGAAGAAGGGAGGGTGCCATTGAAAAAAGAAAGTCTCTTTGGCGGACAACTTCGCCGTCTTCGGCGGGCCAAAGAGTTGTCGCTGGCGGACCTCGCGGACGCGATTAAGTGTAGCATCGTGTACATCAGCGATGTAGAGCGAGGAAAACGAAATCCGCCCAGCCCCCACAAGATTCGGAAGCTCCTCGCCAGGATGGACGAGGAACACCGACTGTCGGAAATGCTCTTGCTGGCGGCCAAGTCGCGGCAGTCAATCGAGATTTCCGTCGAAGACAAGAACGACGAAGTGGCAGACATGCTCGTCGCACTCGCAAGACGATGTGATGAGGGCAGTATGGATGACGATCTGGCCAGGAAGATCAAGGAAATCCTGGACCAGGAGGAGGCAGAATGAACCAACTCGTACCTGTTGTCGCTCCCATGTCGAGGGCAGGCATCGAACGGGACGCGAAGATCATCATCATCCGGTTCCAACCGGATCTGTGGAAAAAGCCTGGACGTTTTCCGGTCTTGAAGTTGTTTGATGCACTGAGCGACGACCTGTACGGATTGGACCCTGGAGTTGAGGAGCTTTCGGACGGCGTTGAAGGAATGACTTACCCCGATGGCCGTGTCTTGTTGAGCGAGGAAACCTACCGCGGTGCCGACCAGGGCCTTGGCCGACCGAGGTTCACGGTCCCGCATGAGTGTTACCACGGGATGAAGCACCGCGAGCAAATTCGGAGAGCCTTGACCGACATCGGTGAACTCGTCCTATGCCGCCGACAGAACATCAAGCCCTATCGCGATCCTGAGTGGCAGGCAAACGCCTTTGCTGGAGCCCTGCTAATGCCCGAGCCGATGGTTCGGCTGCTGGCCTCCAAACGGCAGCGGATTCTCCTGCTCGACGCGATGGCGGATGCGTTTGGAGTGTCCCCGAAGGCAGCGGAGGTTCGACTTAACGTCTTGAAAATCTGAACGAAAAAAGCCGGTCCACGGGCATGTTTGGTGACCTGCTGTGAACCGGCTCAGTGTGGCCCGGCGAGAAATCTCGCCAGCCAGCTATAAGTATAGCTCTCGTCGCGGCCATTTCAATACCAGGCTGGCACGGCTCGCGGCGCCGTAAGTCCGCAAGGAGAACCCTTCTATGAAGAGGTTCATGGTTGCAGTGTCGTTTGTGGTTCCGGCCCTTGCCCTCATTGCCTTCGGGGCCGAGCAGGGCAAGCAGGTCGAAGGCAAGGTGGCCAAGCGGACGGTCGTCGTCCCGCAGGATACCGCCCCGTTCAAGGTGCAGATGAACCAGCGGGTTCGGCTCACCGGGGAGGGAATCGCGGGATCGAAGATTGTGGCCGACGTGGACGGCCCGGCGAGGATCGTGGCCGAGAATTCAATCATGACGATGAAGGGCGGTCACGTTCTCATCGGCATGGCAAAGGTGGAGTTCGACATCAAGCCGACCAGACAAGGGCCGGTCAAGGTGAAGATCACGTCCACACCGCCTCAGCCGAACGCCGAGCCGACCGTCAAGGATTACGAGTTCGAGGTCAAGTGACTCGCTTTTCGGGTTCTTGATCTGCCCCCGGCAACGCCGTTGCCGGGGGCAGTTTCATCTTTCTGAACAAGTAACCAAGCGCCGCCGACCGTCCCGGTCGGCGGCGCTTCACAATTGAATCCCGCGCGATGGCCAGAGCACTCTCGACGCGGCGATTTGACGCACTTGCTACTGTTCTCCGACTTGACACCAGATTGCCTGACTCCTATCGTGAGGGGCAACCGCCCGCTAGAGTTCGTCGGCGAGTGAATCGGGATCTTTCTGAAATGACCGCTTTCCCCATTCTTGAAAGCGAGATGGGAATAGCGCGAACAACGCGACGGGCGTCGTAGCAAGCCTGAACCCGTCAACCGGTTGCTCTGAATACGAGGGAAGCCTTGTTACCCTTCCTCACAGCTTACGATCCGCTCGGTGGAAGCTCCGGCAGCATCGATCCGCTCGGCGCGCTTCAAACCTATGGCTCGCTCGCGGACTTGCTATTGCCAGGGGTGACCACGATCACCACTCGCTCACGCTACCTCTCGATGCTTTGCGCTGCGATCAACAACGCAGAGAAACACCGTCAGCTTCTTCCAGGCGCATCGGGATTGGCACAACGGCGTAAAGCCGTCGAGCCGTTTGAACGCTTGTGGGCGTTGGGCTGCGTTGCGGCGCGCGAGGCCGGTCACGACGGCGCAGCAGACGGGCTGCGAGGCATCTCCTACGCCGAGAAGATCTATCGTCACTTCGCAACGAATGGCAAGAAGGTCAACTGTGACTTTCCGCTCCTGAAATACCAGTCCCGTACCGGTGCGGTTGGAACGTACTGGACCGCGTTGGTAGGCCGGCAACTCGTTCACACAGACACAGGCGAGTTGGCCGTTGAAGGGCAGGAACTCGCCGAGCAATTCCCCGAATTGCCGCTGGATGGCAGAGACAGAGGAAGAATCGCCGATCCCGAAAGCGCTCACCGTGTATCGTTGCCTTTTGAGGATTTGGCAGAGTGGGGAGAGAAGTGTCATTTGCAGGCTGCCGGTCGCCAAGAGCGTCGGCAACTCGGAGAGGCCCTCACAGCGGATGACCGCCGCGAATGCGTCAGCCGTGCGATCGCGGCAATGGAGGCCAGAATTCCCGATGTCTGGGATACCAGACATCTCGAAAGACTTGGCAAGAAGCTGAAGACTATTCAACAGGCCGTTGAACTTGGTCTGCCCATCATAATCGACGCCATCGTGGTAACAGAGCATTTCCATGAGGCGGTTTTGGCCGCGTTCCAGACGCTTCTATGGTGGGGCACGGTGAACGCGGGCAAGCCGGTCGCCGATCTGGTCATTGACGCCGATTTTCGGAAGGTATTTGACCGATGCCGGGAGACGGCCCAGAGCCTTCGAGGTTTTCGCGAGCGCTGCGAGAAGGTCGATGTGCGCGATGCCATCGAGGGTTTGGCCGGATTCTGTTCTCAGGTGGACCGGTGTCGATCCGAGCGTGAACTTGTGACCGAATTGATGGATCGCCACCATCGGGTTCAGTCGGGGAAATTGGATGG
>CAZFKF010000614.1:0-4261 GCA_964518805.1 uncultured Planctomycetaceae bacterium
GGCCGGCGTCGCCCAACTGGCCGGCTACTTCGACCCGCTCGATCAGAACGAGGAAACCACGACTTGACAGGCTGCGGCCTGAGCTACGAACCTAGTCGCTCGGGTGCGCTGCTCAATTCCAATTGAGCGGCCGCCTGGAATGACTCCGGGATTTTGCCGGCAACTCAACTCGTCCCCTGCCTATTCCCGTCTGGCGGGAGATGAGAGTGAACTTTGGATGGCCGCTCATGGACGCCGTTTGCGACGCGCGCGGACGTTGGGCGTGACGCATCCGCGTTCTGGGGGGCCACGACCTTTTTGGTTTCCATGCGCATGGCCCGTAATCGTGCCCGCAGCGTAGCGCGGCTGATCCCGAGGATTTCGGCGGCGCGATATTGATTGCCGTCGACCTGCTGCATGGCCCGCACGATCACCAGGCGGTCGAACTCGATCCTCGCGCGGCGATACACGTCGCACCCGCCTCCGATGATAAGATCCTCGACGAATTCACGGAGCGATGGTCCGTCGGCTTGGGACTGGCGGGAGGCGGCGTGTTCGAGTTCCGTGCCGGGCGAACCAGCATTCGGCGGCTGCACGGCCCGCAAGAACTCGGGCACAAGGCACGGCCCTGCCGAAACGATGAGGGATTCGCGGATCACGCTCTGGAGTTCGCGCACGTTTCCCGGCCACGAATACTGCTGGAGCACCGCGAGCGCATCGGGGGAAATCGCTTGCACGGATGTTCCCAGCCGGCGGCTGAACCGATGCAGGTAGTAATGAGCCAGTTCGGGGATATCCTCGCGACGATCCCGAAGCGGGGGCAGGCTGATCGTGACTCCTCTCAGGCGATACAAGAGGTCTTGGCGAAACCGCCCCTGTTCGACGAGAGATTCCAGGTTCCGATTGGTGGCAGCCAGGATCCGCACGCCAGCCGAACGCACGGTGTACTCGCCAACGCGTCCCCAAGTTTCTTCCTGGAGCAGCCGAAGGATGGCGGCCTGTGCGTGGAGGGACATGTCGGCCACTTCGTCGAGAAACAGCGTTCCTCCGTAGCACAGTCCAATCGCATCGGCTCGGCGCTGTCTGACTTCCGCGAAGCCCGCGTTCTCCTCAACGGAGTGCTCGCATTCCAGGATCGCTTCGGGGATCGCCGCGCCACGGACGGCCAGGAATGGGGCCTCACGGCGGCGACTGTGACGGTGAATCTCCCTGGCCAGCAATTCCTTTCCAGTGCCACTTTCGCCGACGATGAGCACGTTGATGTCCTGAGGAGCAACGCGAACGATCTGCTTGTACACGGTCTGCATGGCTGGACCGCAGCCGATCAGTCGGTCCGATTCGCTTTCCGACCGTTCTTCCGTGGCCGTGGGGGCCGAGGACTGCATCATCCGCGCGGTCTCGCAGGCTTGGCCGACGATTCGCTGGATTTGGCCCACCTCCAACGGCTTGACCAGGCAGTCGTAGGCCCCGAGTCTTATGGCCTCAACGGCGGTCTCGCGTGCGCCTCGTTCCGTCGCGATGACCACAAGACTCGTGGGATCGATCCGGCGCAGGTCGCGAAACACTTCAAGGCCCGAACGGTGGCATGCCTCGACGTCGAGCAGAATGACATCGGGCGACTCGGCCGCGGCCAGCGAGAGCCCCTGTTCGCTGGTCGCCGCGCTCAGGATGCGGACGTCGCTGCCGGCGAACGCCTGTTCCATGTTGAGGCGAGTGTTCGGGACGTCATCGATAACGAGGAGTTTAGGCATTGCAGAATCCTTCCAACCACTGCGGATCAGCCCCACGACAGCCAGAAGATGTGTGACGCTCCCGGAACCCAGATCGTGGGTAGCAAGCCTAATGCCAAACCCTCCGAGCCCGGGTTGCGGCCGCAGCGTGCGGTCTAACTACTGTGAACGATGCCACTTAGGTACCATCTCGATGACTGCCGAGACACCCTTCGGCGTGCTGCGCGGCCGGCCGCTGGAGAACTTTTTGGCCGGGTGGCCAATATTTGCCCTGCTGAGAAGTCCTCAGGGGGGCAACAGCGAGGCCGGCTTTCCGAAGCTAATGCCTTACCCATAAAGGACTTCTGCGAAGCGAACCGACCGATCCAGAAATTGGCATAGTCGTTGCGGACTTTGGTGGGAATCTTGGTCAACTCCGTGGGGAATCACGTCTTCCATTGTGCGCGGGTTGAGCTAGTCACTCGGGTTGGAGTCGCATGCCATGGACGACCGGTCGTTCGGTCTGTTTGACTGTGGCCTGGTCCGCTGGGCAAGCGGTCGGGTCTGCAGCAATCTCCGCGAATTGCTGGACGCTGTGCGCACCGCGCCTGCTCCCGTCTTGGAGCATCATATGATGCGGTGTGCGCTGGAAGACTACTTCGAGCTCAACGAGTTCCCGAACGATGTCGCTCCGTGGAGTTGGTCGGCCCTGGGAGACCATGTTTTAGGCGAGTCGCTGAGCCTCACGGACCCCTACCGTTTCCCCACGATCGAGGATCTCCGCTCGGCGCTTGTCAACGTGATTGAAGACCGGCTATGGGGATTGGATCGTGTGCCTTGGTGCCGGCCGGGTTTGGAACTCCATCTTGTTCATTCACGTATGGTCACCTACGACACGGGGGAGCGGATCACGACGCCGGCATCGCTCGCCGAGGCGATGGCGCGGTTTCCGTTGGGAGGCTTGTTCTACCATGTCCATGAAGCCCGGCGGCGGACGGGAGGGCGAACTGACGATTTCTCCCAGTGGCTGGAGGACTTGGAGGCAGCGCCGAGCCTGGTCCACCGGATCCGTTCCGTGGACTTCTACTTCCTGAACCTTCGACAACTCCGTCAAGAGCTGTTCAGCATCCTAACGCAGCACCTGAACGATCTGCCGGCGGTAGTGGGGGCCAATCCGTGAGACTGTTAGATCGTTACGAAGACGTCGTCGGTCACCAGGAAGTCGAGCGGCTGCGCCGGCTCGGCTCGCAGCTGGCCGGAAGACGCATCGTCCACGTGAATTCCACGCGCACGGGCGGCGGCGTTGCCGAGATCCTGGGCTGGATGGTCCCGCTCATGCAGGAATTGGGGCTGGACGTGCGTTGGGAGGTTGTCGCCGGCCCGCCCGAGTTCTACCGGGTCACCAAAGCCTTCCACAATGGCCTACAAGGGCATTCCGTGACGCTCACGAAGAGCGATTTCGATCTCCACCGCGAGGTCAACCGCGAGAACGCGGAACGGCTGAGCTTGGAGGCGGACGTCGTCTTCGTGCATGACCCGCAGCCGATCTACCTGCCCGCCTATACACCCAAGGGCCGGGTGAACCGTTGGGTGTGGCGGTGCCACATCGACGCCTCGAAGCCGAATCGAGCGGTGTGGAAGCACTTGGAGGGGGCGATGGCGGACTATCAAGCGGCAGTCTTCTCGATGGCGGCCTTTGCCCGTCCGATGACTTGCCCGAAGTTCCTCATCCCGCCGTCGATCGATCCGCTCAGCGACAAGAACTGCGGCATCCCGGAGGCGGAGCGGCTGGCGATCTTGAACCAGCACGGAATCGATCCCGAACGCCCCCTGCTGTTGCAGGTCTCGCGATTCGATCGCTTCAAGGATCCCTTGGGCGTGATCGAGGCTTATCGTCTGCTGAAACCCTATTATCCGGAACTCCAACTGGCTTTGGCAGGAGGGCCGGCCGACGACGACCCCGAAGGAGCCGACGTGCTCCGCGAGGTCATGAATTTCGCCGGAGACGACCGCGATCTGAAAGTCCTGCTGCTTCCGCCCGACTCGCATCGTGCGATCAATGCGCTGCAGCGATCGGCGGTTGTCGTGCTGCAGAAGTCCATCAAAGAAGGCTTCGGGTTAACGGTAACCGAGGCTCTCTGGAAATGCAAGCCGGTCATCGGCGGCGCTTGCGGCGGTATCACGTTGCAGGTGCACGACTACAAGACCGGATTCCTGGTGTATTCCCCGGCAGGCGCGGCGTACCGAATCCGTTGGCTGTTCCGCTACGCCGAGAAACGCCAGCGCATGGGGCAAGTGGGACACGAATTCGTTCGGGAGAATTTTCTTCTCATTCGACACCTCCGCCACTATCTCAAGGTACTGCTGTGTTTAGATCAACCTGGAGACGGCGTCCTCGTGGCGTAACGAACCGACCGTCGGGATTCGAGCGCCGAACCCGGAAATGGAGGCTCGATACGAGCAAGCAACATGAAATAAGGAGTGTTCCATGGCCTGGACAAAAGAACGGCTCGAGGAAGTGGTACGCGAGCGGCTCGACGGCTCGAAGATCGTCGTCGTAGCCAACCGCGAGC
>CAZFKF010000615.1:0-4259 GCA_964518805.1 uncultured Planctomycetaceae bacterium
GGTGGCATAGGTGCAGAACTTGAAGCCGCGGCGATACTCGAACTTGTCCACCGCCCGCATCAAGCCCGCATTGCCCTCCTGGATCAGATCCAGGAAGCTCAATCCGCGATTGCGGTACTTCTTGGCGATCGAGACGACCAGTCGCAAATTGCCTTCCGAGAGCCCCCGCTTTGCCTCTTGGTACTGGGCGTAGATGTCTTTGAGGTACCGGACCCGGTTGCGGAGGCTGGTGGGCGTTTCCTGCGTGCCTTTGAGGATGTTGCGGAACTCGGTGATCCAGGGCTCGCGTTCCTTGGCCGGCAGCCCTGCGGCGGCATGGTCTTTGACGCGGAGCTTGAGTTCGTCGACGCGGCGGCTGAAATCCTCGAGGACCTTGATCATCGGTTCCAGCCGCTGGGTGCGGAGTCCCAACTCCTCGACCAACAGCACCGCGCGGCGCCGGCCACGGCCCAGTCGCCGCCAAGCCGCCCGACGCTCGCCCTGCGGACGCGACTTGCTGGTGGACACGAAGTAGTCACGGTGATTCCGCTTCAGGAGCACGTTGAGCGTCTTGAGATTGTGCGGCAAGCGGCCGAGAATCTGCTCCTTCTCCAAATGATCGGTGACCGACACCTGAACGGTGCGGTCGAACGGCAACTCGCCATCATGGACTCGCCGCAGGGTGCGGACGATCTGCTGGATGACGTAGTCGCATTCCACGAGCTTGCGGCGAAACTTCGCCCGCGTGACTTCGATCTGCTTGGCCAGGGCGATTTCCTGCTGACGGGTGAGGAGGGGAATCTCGCCCATCTGGGTCAAGTACATGCGCACGGGATCGTCCGACCAGGACTCGCCGTCCTCGCTGCCCAGGAGGTCTTCCAGGCCGGCGTCGACTTCAAACTCCTCGTCGTCCAAATCTTCTACCGAGTCGTCCAAGTCGGAGGCGATGCCAAGCGCTTCTTCAGCCTTCTCCTCCAGGTCGATTTCTTCTTCCGGATGCGAGGCGATTTCGTCCAGATCGTCGAGTAGAGCATCAGCGTCGAACAAAGGAACACTCCCTTACGCGTCTTTGGGAAAGGTGAAAACAGCCCTTCACCGATCATGCGGTTGCGGCAAACCCAAAAATTCTACCACCGATTCGCAGTGGCGGCGGTTTGCCCCACCATTTGGCAAGGAATTCGAGTTACAGAGATTTGACCGCAACCGGAAAAGAAACCCTTGGGGCTGGCCCTCGGCCCTGCGCAAACCAGCACTCCGTCCATTCGATGAGGCGAGCCGCCTCGGGAAGCGCCCCTTCGGTGCGCAACACCCCGCTAGCGTCTCACAACGTCTTGTCACGCCAAAGACAAAAGGAAGGGTTTCACTAAACGGAGCAGTCCGCGGACACAGCCACACTCGGTGCTCTAATAAGGCGGGAAGCACCACGCTTTCTCACCCGCGTACCTCTATTGCCGAGGCTAGGTATACGAGGGGCTGAGTGATTAATTTTAATCGCCCGCTGGGACGAGTCCAGTGTATTATTCTTGGTTTTCCCGCAGATCCCGGTTGACGGATAAACTCCACGCCAACTTCGCTCGTAAAGTAGCTAACCAGGCATTGTGTGGATAAAATAGTGAAAATAGGAAGTGTGGGAAACGCTTCTTGTTTCTCTTGTCGCTGATGTACGACTGACCATCTTCCTATTGGACGCTTCGCGGAACCCGTTGGTTCATCAATTCACCGAAAACTCCCCGCTTGGAGACCGACAGGCCTTTCAACGCTGACAGTAAGAAAGCCATCACCATCCCCATCCAAGCAGCTAGAATACTCCCCCAGGAGCCCATTGTGAGTCCGAAACACCTCCTCCCCTGTTCGTGTGGAAACCAGATTCCTGTGGACTTGCCGCAGGCCGGCAGCCGCGTGCGCTGCACGTGCGGCGCGGAGCTGGAAGTCCCCACGCTGCTTGGGCTGAAGCGCTTGACGCGAGCCGATCACGATGCCACCACCGACGCCAAGACCAAGCCCGTATGGGGCACTCGGCAGCGGCTCGTCTTTTTCGGGGCAATACTGACCGTCGTGGGAATTTCCGGGGCGTGCTGGTTCTTCTACACCCGGCCGCGCATCGTCGACGTGGCAGACTATCCTCCCTGGCCCGCGCTTGAACTCTGGGAATCGCTGAAGATGGGAGTCGACCTGCCGCCCAGCCCGGTCGAGAAGGCCATGTTTGCGCTGCTCAAGCAGCATCACCAGTGGACCATCGCTGGGCTCGTGCTGGCTGCCGTCGGGGCCCTGATCGCTTGCGCTTCGCTGCTCGTGCGGCCCCAGCCCCGTGCGAAGCCGCCGGTTTCCTGAACCAACCCCGATGTCTCGAAGTCTCTGGGAACTGACGAAGCTCTTCCTCAAGCTTGGCCTGGTGAGCTTCGGCGGCCCGGCGGCCCACATCGCGGCCATGGAAGACGAGGTCGTGTGCCGCCGGCAGTGGCTTGGCCGCGACCGGTTTCTCGACCTCTGGGCAGCCACGAACCTGATTCCGGGCCCGAATTCGCTTAAGGTTGCCGCGTATGTGGGATACCGCAGGGCGGGCCTCTCCGGAGCCGTGACCGCCGCCGTGGCGTTTACTCTGCCCGCAGCCCTGATGACCGTGGCGCTTGCGTGGATCTACGAGAACTACCGCGCGCTGCCCCAGGTCGAGCCGTTCCTGCACGGCATCAAGCCGGCGGCCTTGGCGATCATCGTCGCCGCGGCGTGGCGGTTGGGTAAGACCGCATTCAAGGGTTGGCGAACCGGACTCATCGGAGCTGCGGCCGTAACGGCGTCGTTATTCGGGCTGACGGACATTGCCGCCATGTTGGCCGCCGGAAGCTTGGGCGCGGTGTTCCTTCGACTGACCGAGCGCCGCCAAGCGATCGACGGCCCCGCGCCGCCTCTGTGTGTTTGGACTGGTTGGGTTGGTGCGGCAGGCGGCGCAGGTGTCTCCGGGGCCACGGCCGTGGCTGCCGCGGGCACGGCGGCGACCACCGTTCCCATCTGGCAACTGACGCTTTTCTTTCTGAAGATCGGCGCCGTGCTCTACGGCAGCGGTTACGTCTTGGCCGCCTATTTGCAGGAAGGTCTGGTGGATCAATTCGGCTGGCTCCATCAACGAGAGCTGATCGACGCCGTGGCCGCCGGCCAGGTGACGCCCGGCCCACTGATCACCACGGCCACGTTCGTAGGCTACCTGCTGGCCGGCCCGTGGGGTGCGGCGGCCGCCACGGCGGCGATCATTCTCCCTGGCTTCGTTCTCGTCCTTCTGGCCAGCCGGTGGATCGACCGGCTGCGCAGCCGGCCCTGGGCCGCAAGATTCCTCGATGCCGTCAACGCCGCTTCGGTCGGGCTGATCGCGTCCCTGGTCGTCACCCTGGGACGCTCCACATTGACCGATTGGAGGAGCGTGCTCATCGCGGCAGCCGCTGCCGTGGCCGTGCTTCGCTGGAAGGCGCCCCTGGCCCTGCTGGTCCTGGGGGGCGGGCTGATCGGTCTCCTGCTGGGCTGAACCGCGTTGCATGATTCGCGTCCGCGCTTTCTTCGCGCCCGAGGTTCTGCTATCGTAGTTCGTGAGTCGGGAACCAGGCCCTCTTCACCACGCGCGGAGAACCATGCCATGGCACTCAACCGCAGACGCTTTCTCAGAAATACCGCCCTCGCCGCAAGTGCACTCGGCCTGCCCATGCTCGCCTCATCGCGGGTGCTCGGCGCCAACGAAGAGATTCTCGTGGCCCTCGTGGGTTGCGGCGGGCGGAGCGGCGAGCACGCCGCGCGACTCTCGGGCCAGAAGGGTGTGCGCATCGTCGCCGTGGCCGATCCGGACGGCAAGGCCGCGGACCATCGGGCCAAGGGCCTGGAACTCAAGCTCCCCGGCAGCAAGGTCGAGCGCTTCAGCGACATGCGAAAGATGTTCGAGCGCAAAGACATCGTCGCCGTCTCCAACGCCACGATGCAGTACTGGCACGCCCTCAGCACGATCTGGGCGTGCCAGGCCGGCAAGCACGTCTACTGCGAGAAGCCGCTAGCGCATTTCATCTGGGAGGGGCGGCAGATGGTCAACGCCGCGCGCAAGTACAACCGCCTTGTGCAGTGCGGCACGCAGCAGCGCTCGCGCCCGTCGACCAGGCAGGCCATCGAGTGGATCCGCGCAGGCGACCTGGGCAAGATCCGCTATATCACTTGCTTCGCCAACAAGCCCCGCGTCTCGTGCGGCAAGCGGTCCACGCCGCTGCCGATCCCGGTGGTCTGCAGCGATTCCCGCTGCATTACCGCGT
>CAZFKF010000616.1:0-4257 GCA_964518805.1 uncultured Planctomycetaceae bacterium
GCTGGTGTAGCGCTGCGACCCGTTTCCTCACAACCCCGGACACAAGGAGCATCTCATGGCGTCCAAGGTGAATCGTCGTCGGTTTCTGAACAGTGCGGCCACCGCGGTGGCCGCCGGAGCGGCTGCCAAGGCCACCGGATCGGTCCTGGCCGATGAGGATCCGGCGATCCCACTGCCGGATGCCCAGACGAAACCAAGTGCCGCCGGCGCCGGCTCCCAGGCGATCTGCTGTGACGGGGCAGCCCAGATCATTTTTGCCTGTTCCGGAGCCGCGGACGTGGGCAAGATCGCCGATTTGGCCGCCAGAAAACTGATGGAACAGGGCGTGGGCAAGATGTCTTGTCTGGCAGGAGTGGGCGGGCGCGTGAAAGTCCTCATGGACACGACGAAGGCCGCCAAGAAGATTCTGGCCCTCGACGGCTGTCCGCTGCACTGCGCCCGAAACACGCTGGAGCAGGCCGGGTTCAAGAAGTACGCGCACGTGTGCCTGGCCGACCTGGGGATGGTCAAAGGAAAGACGTCCGTCACGGAGCAGGCCGTTGCCAAGGTCGCCAGCGAGGGCAAGACCAAGCTGCTGAAGTAGCCGTGGAATAGGAGCGGCGCCATGCCTCGGGACTGACGACAATCCACGTGCTGTGGCGCGGCGATCACGGAAAGGAACCAGCCATGGAACTGAAGAATGCGGTTGCGGTCTGTTTGATTTCGCTCTTCTCGGCGACGCTTGTCGTCCTGATCGCTCGTTCGATGGACTCCCAGGCGGCCTCGCGCCTGGAACCGCAGTTGGCAAGCATCGTCGAGGAGCTCCAGGCGATACGCAAACAGGGCGGAATCGTGGCGTCGCCGGGTAGTGCCTCGACAAGTGAACCAGCCTCGGATGGATTGGTCGTCTATTACTTCCATAGCAATACCCGCTGCCCGACCTGCCTGGCCATCGAGTCGCAAGCCCGCGAGACGGTTCAGAACGATTTCGGTTCGCAATTAACCAGCGGTGTTGTGACTTGGAAGATTCTCAACTACGAGCAGCCCTCGAACGCCTCCTTAGCGGCGAAGTTTGAGATTCAAATGCCGGTGGTGGTGCTGGCAAAGATGAAGGCCGGCCAGATTGAACAGTGGAAACGCCTGGATCAGGTGTGGGGATTGGTCGGCAATAAGCCCGCGTTCGCCAAGTTCATACGAGAGCAGGTGGCACAGATGCTCGGCTCTGATGCGAAGTCGCCCGTCGCCGAATCGAAGGCGGCAGAGAAGGCGAATTCAGGACCGCCCGTTGAGGTTCCCAAGAACATTGCTCCCAAGAGTCCAGCGGCGAAAGAGCCGCTTGCCCTTCCACTTCCCGAGTGAAGAAGTCCGTTCCCAGTCCTGCTTGAATGGAGAATGACGTGATGAATCGGATGCTGACCTGCCTGTTCGCTTTCGGCGCCATCTTGGCCCTGACAACGTCTCAGGTTTCCGCGGCCGAAGAGGCTGCCAAAGATAAGAAGGCTGACGCCCCTAAGGAACGCGTCGTGGTGATGTACTTCCATCGCACCCAGCGATGTCCAACCTGCCTGAAGATGGGCAGCTACGCCGAAGAGGCGGTCAAGAAAGGGTTTGCCAAGGAGATCAAGGCCGGCAAGGTCTCGTTCCACTTCATCGATTTTCAGGACGAGAAGAACGAAGCGTTCACCCGGGCTTATAAGGTAGAAGGCCCGACGTTGATCGTTGCCCGGGCCGCCGGCAAGAAGGTCAGCGAATACAAGAACCTGGATGAGATGTGGTCGAAGGTTCCGGACAAAGACGAGTTCATCAAGTACGTGCAGGACAGCGTCAAGGAGTACCAGAAGTAGTCTTCCGGGAAATGGGCAACGCCTTTTTCGGCAGCCGTTACCAGGGCCGGCGCTGAGGGATCGGCGCCCTCGGAAGGATCGAGGACGGAGGTATCGCATGGTTGCCTATCTGCTCTACACCGCGGCGGCCCTGTATCTGGGCTTGCTCACGTCCATCAGCCCGTGTCCTTTGGCCACCAACATCGCGGCCATCTCCTATGTCGGCCGGAAGGTGGGAAGCCCGCGTTCGGTGATCGCGGCCGGGCTTCTCTACACCCTGGGGCGCTGCGTGCTCTACCTGGTGCTGGCGATCCTCCTCGCCGCGACTGCGATGTCGATCCCGGCGGTTTCGTTGTTCCTGCAAAAATACATGCATCTGGTCCTGGCCCCCATCTTCCTGCTTCTGGGCATGTTCCTGGTTGGGCTCATCACCGCGGACCTCGGCGGCGGCGGGATGACCGAAGGGATGCAGAAGCGGATCGACGCGATGGGCGTGTGGGGCGCTCTTCTTCTGGGCGTGCTTTTCGCCCTGTCCTTCTGCCCGACTTCGGCCGCATGGTTCTTCGGTCTGCTGGCCTTGATGATGGGCTCCGAAGCGGGGGCCATCACGACGGTCTTGACCAAGGTCGGCATCAGCCTCCCGGACGCTTCGCTGCCCGGGAGCACCGTCGTCTTGCCGGTGGTGTATGGACTGGGCACCGCGGTGCCCGTCATCCTGGTGGCGTTCCTCCTGGCCTATAGCGCCCAATCGGTCGGCAAGACGTACAACATGCTCTCGAAGATCGAGTGGTGGGCCAGGCAGATTACCGGCTGGCTCTTCATTGCCATCGGGGTGCATTTCGCGTTGAAGTACGCATTTGACGTGGACCTGTTGGAACCGCTCCTGGGGCTGTTCCGCCGACAGGGATGAGAGCCGAGTCCACTTCGTCTCAGGCACCCAACGCCGCGACGCCCAAGGGTTGCACGCGAGGACGCGCGAAGCTGCCGGGGTAGGTTACCTCGCCGTAATTTTTCGGTACAATGGCCGGCAATTCACGGCTTCCGTTATCGAAAAGGACCCCACCATGAGCGAAACCACGAACGATTCCACCCCACGTCGCGATTTTCTCAAGAACACGGCCCGCGTCGCGGCTGCCTCGGCCCTGGCGGGCGTAGCCATTCCGCACGTCCATGCCGGCGAGGACAACACGATCCGGCTGGCCCTGATTGGCTGCGGCGGGCGCGGATGCGGGGCGGTGGCCAACGCCATGTCGGCGGGCGGGTTGGTGGTGGACAACAGCTACCGCCTTGAAGGCGAAGAGAACGCCGAGTCCGGCGGGCCGGTGAAGCTGGTCGCCATGGCCGACCTCATTCCGGCCCGGCTGGAGCAATCGCATGCCACGCTCACCAAGCTGTTCGGCAATCGCATCGAGGCGCCCAAGGAGCGGCGGTTCCAGGGGTTCGACGCCTACCGCAAGGCGATCGACTGTCTGCGGCCGGGCGACGTGGCGATGCTCACCACGCACGCCGGATTCCGCGCCACGCACCTCGAGTACGCCGTGGAGAAGGGCGTCAACGTGTTCATGGAGAAGGATTTCGCGCCCGATCCGGGCGGGGTGCAGCAGATTCTCCGTGCAGCCGAAGCGGCCCAGAAGAAGAACCTCAAGATCGCCGCCGGACTCATGGCCCGGCATTCCTCCGCGCGCCAGGCCATGATCCAGAAGATCCGCGACGGGGCCATGGGCGACGTGCTCTTGATCCGCGCTTACCGCATGGACCCCGGCTACCTGATGGGGCCCTTCCCGAAAGGGCAGAACGAGTTGCTTTGGCAGCTCAGTCCCGGACATCCGTTCCAGTTCCTTTGGTCCTCGGGCGGGATCTTCATCGAATTGATGATCCACCAGATCGACGAGTGCTTCTGGATCAAGGACTCCTGGCCCGTGGCCGCCCACGGCGTCGGCGGCCGCTTCGCCGGCAGCACCGATTGCAGCCAGAATCTCGACAGCTATGGCATCGAGTTCACCTTTGCCGACGGCACCAAGGCCCAGGTCACCGGCCGCTACATCCCGGGCTGCTACAACGATTTTGTGACCTACGTGCACGGCACGAAGTGCGCCGGGCGGTTTTCGGGCAACATCCACGCGCCGAACAGCGTGATCTACAAAGACCAGAAGATCGCCAACGACAACGTGGCCTGGAAGGCGCCGCGCGAAAAGATCAACCCCTGGCAGGCCGAGTGGAACGTGTTCCTCGACGCCATCCGCCACGACCGCCCGCACAACGAGGCCCGCCGGGCCGCGCTGTCGAACCTGGGGGCGATCATGGGCCGGGCGGCGGTCCACACGGGCAAGATCGTCACCTGGGAAGAGGCCATGGCGTCGAAGTTCCAGTTCTGCTCGAACGTGGCCGGCCTGACCGAAAACAGCCCCGCCCCGGTGCAGGCCAACGCCGAAGGCCGCTACCCCGCTCCCGTGCC
>CAZFKF010000617.1:0-4248 GCA_964518805.1 uncultured Planctomycetaceae bacterium
AAGACGGCACGCCGTTTTACGACGGATTGACGTTTCATCGGATCATCCAGGACTTCATGATCCAGGGCGGCGATCCCAGCGGTGATGGCACGGGTGGCAGCGGCGTCAAATTCGACGACGAATTCGCGTCCGAGCTTCAGTTCACCAGTTCGGGCATTTTGGCGATGGCCAACAGCGGCTCGGACACGAGCGATTCGCAGTTCTTCATCACCTCCGCGCCGTATCGCTTTGGCGATTTCCGGTACACGATTTTCGGGTTCCTCACCAGCGGCGACAATGTCCGCCAGAAGATCGCCGCGGTTCCCGTCGACAGCAACGACAAGCCGCTGTATTCGGTCCAGATCACCTCCGCGAGCGTGGAGATCGACGACCTCGACCGCGTGCTCCATCTCTCCGCGCCGGCCGGAACCACGGGCTCGTCCACGATCACGGTCAAGGCGATGACGGTCACCGGCGACGGGCACGAGCAAGTCGTGGCCAGCCAGTCGTTCAACGTCACGGTACAAGCCGATACGAACAACAACCGTCCGTTCCTGGACGCCACGGAACCACTTCTGGACGGTGACGACAATCCCGTGGAGTCTATCGACGTCGTGGCGGGCTCGCAGGCGACGTTCAAGATCAACGCCTTGGATGAGGAAAGCGACGCCATCTATTACGGTGTGACCGTCGATCCCTCGACCACGGGCATCACGGCCAGCGTCGACAGCAGCACGGGCGTGGGCACCCTGACTGCTACCAGCGGAGCGGTCGGCGTCAAGGCCGTGGCCATCGGCGTGCGCAAGCCGACGGTCGACACCAGCGATTCGGCGGTGTGGGACACGCAACTCGTGCCGGTATACGTGAGGCCCGCCGCTCCTGCGGTGAGCCTGTCTCCCGACTCCGACACCGGGCCCTCCAACAGCGACGGCGTCACGAACCTCGACAACACCGCCGGCAAAAAGCTCCGCTTCAACGTCACGGGCACGGTCAGCGGTGCCACGGTCGAGGTGATGGCGGACGGCGTGGTCATCGGCACGGGCACGGCAACGGGCGCGTCGATCGTCATCGAGTCCGACGGCGACCACACGCTCAGCGACGGCCCCCATTCGATCACCGTGCGCCAGACGCTCTACGATCAGGAGGTCGATGTCGGCAATTTGCAGGGCACGACCGATCTGGTAAGCGACGACTCGGCGGCGGTCAACATCACGGTCGACACGGCGGGCGGAATCGCGATCACTTCGATTGCCCCAACAACCGCCACCGAAGGTTCGGTGTATTCCTACCAGGTCACCACGAACGAAACGGGGACCGTCGACTACTCGCTGACAACCGCCCCGACGGGAATGGCCATCAACGCGTCGACCGGACTGATCACCTGGACGCCCGGCGGGCTGGGGGGATCGACGGTCCCGGTGACCGTTCGGGCGAGCGATTTGGGAGGCAACGCGACCTCGCAATCGTTCTCGATCGTCGTCGCCTCGGTCAACGTGGCGCCGACGGCCACGTCGCAGACGGTCCGCCTCGTGTCCGACACCGCGGTGCCCGTTGCCCTGGCCGGCAACGACGGCGATCCCGAGGTGACGCAGTCCCTCACGTTCGCCCTGGCGACCCAGCCGGCCCACGGCACGATCACCAACTTCAACCCCGCGACCGGTACGCTGACCTACACACCCAACGCCGGCTACGTCGGCACCGACAGTTTCACGTTTACGGTGACCGACGACGCATCGGCCGGCGAACCGGTGAATCTGACCAGCGAGCCGGCTACGGTCTCGCTCGTCGTGGTCGTTCCCAACAGCCAGCCGACCGCCACGCCGCAGACCGTCAGCACGTCGGAAGGCGCTGCCAGAAGCATCACCCTGACGGGCGACGACGGCAACGCGGATCTCGTGCAGACACTCACCTACGCCATCGTGCAGCAGCCTCTGCATGGAACGCTCAGCGGCTTTAACCCGCAGACCGGGGCCGTGACGTACACGCCGGCGGTCAACTACAACGGTCCGGACAGCTTCACCTTCACGGTCACAGACGATGCCCAGGGCGAACCGGCAAACCTGGTGAGCAGTCCGGCCACGGTCTCGATCAACGTCACTCCGGTGAACGCGGCCCCGGTTGCCACGCCGGCCAGCATCGCCGTGAACAAGGATATGCCGCGGCTGATCAGCCTGGCAGGCAGCGACGGCGACCCCGACGTCGTGCAGACGCTTACGTACACGATTGTCAGCGGTCCGAGCCACGGCACGCTGAGCGGGTTCGATCCGGCCACGGGCCAGGTGACCTACACGCCGGCCGCCGACTATTCGGGGGCCGACAGCTTCACGTTTACGGTGACGGATGACGCCGCTGCCGGCGATCCGGCCGGTTTGACCAGCGCTCCGGCAACGATCTCTCTCCAGGTGAGCACGGTGAACCACCAGCCGACCGGGAGTGTCCAGAGCGTGGCCACCGACGAAGACGCGCCGGTCGGCATCACGTTGACGGGCGACGACGGCGACCCGGGGGTCCAGCAGTCGCTGACGTACGCCATCGCAAGCGGTCCGAGCCACGGCACGCTAAGCGGCTTCAACCCTCACACCGGGGAGGTGCGTTATACGCCGGCGCCGAATTTCCACGGGACCGACAGCTTCACGTTCACGGTCACCGATGATGCCACTGCTGGTGAACCGGCTTCGCTGACCAGCGGTTCTGTCCAGGTGTCGATTACGGTCAACTCCGTCGACGACGCGCCGAGGTTTGCCGCCATCGACCCGCAGTCGGTGTTCCAGTCCGGCACGCTGCGCACGACGGTGCGCGCCGATGACGTTGACACGCCGGCCAACACGATTCGTTACAGCCTGGAACCGGGCTCGCCCGAGGGGGTAACCATCGACTCCGCGACGGGCGAGCTTGTCTGGAACGTCCCTGCCCGTTTCCCGACCGGCCAGGTCAGCATCCACATCCGAGCCACTGAGGTAAACGCTCAGGGGGCGGCAGGGTTGAGCACGGTGCAAGCCGTGGGGGTCTCCGTGCAGAGTCTCGGAGCAGCCGTGGCCGGAGTGCTGTCTCCCGGCCCAGCCTTCCGCGCGGTTCAAGAGGCGATCTTGCCCCCGGTCCAAGCTGCCGCGTTTCTCACGGCGCCCAACGGAGGATCCGCGTTGGCCGGAGCGGCGCTGACGGGTGCCCAGGCCGTCTGGTTTTCGGCGGACACGATGGTCACGGCTCCCCTGGCGGAGAACGTGGTCGGACCCGATAATGCGTTCGGTGGCGGGACGGTGATTACGGCCGAGTCGGATCAGACAGGCCCGCAGGGGAAGGCCGGCGACAGGTCGTCGCCCGGCGCCGAGTCTCAGGATGGCGCCCCGAGCCGGGCGAATAAGACGGAGAATCAGGCCCCGGCGGCGAAGCAGACCAGCCGGTCCGCGACCCGATCCAATGATGTCGCCCTCGCGCTCCTCGCCACGGAAAGCGCGGCCTATGCCGAGGCAAGCGAAGAAGCCGCCGAGGCCGGTGATCCGGCAGAAGCTGCCGAGGCCGCCGATTGACCGGACGGCGCCCAGAACGATTCCAGCCCGATGTGCCTGCCATGAGAACTCCGCGCGCCGTCATCTTCGACATGGATGGGTTGATGTTCAACTCCGAGGACGTGTATTTCGAGGTCGGCAGCCGGCTCATGCGGCGGCGCGGACGCGAGTACACCCGGCAGTTGAGCGACGCCGTGATGGGCCGCCCGCCGCAGGTCTGTTTCGAGACGATGATCCGCTGGCACAACCTCAGCGACCGCTGGGAGGCGATGGCGGCGGAGTCCGAGGATTTGTTCATTTCGCTCCTGGACGGCTACCTGGCGCCACTGCCGGGCCTCATGGAGTTGCTCGACGCTTTGGAGGCGGCAGGCATCCCGAAGGCGATCTGCACCAGCAGCAGCCGTCGCGTGCTTACCGCGGTGCTCTCCCGTTTCGACCTGGAGCCGCGGTTTCTCTTCACCCTCACGGCCGAAGACATCACCCACGGAAAGCCGCATCCGGAGATCTACTTGAAGGCGGCGACCCGGCTGGGGCTGCCGCCGCAAGAGATCCTTGTCCTTGAGGACAGCCAGACCGGCTGCCGCGCAGCCGCCGACGCCGGCACGTTCGCCGTGGCCGTGCCCTGCGAACACAGCAAGAATCAGGATTTCGGCGTTGCCTCGTTGGTTGTCGACAGCCTCGCCGATCGGCGACTCTACGAGGTCTTGGGGCTGACGCCTCGCGACGAAGGCGTCTGAACGACGAAAACGCGGTCTCACAACCG
>CAZFKF010000618.1:0-4242 GCA_964518805.1 uncultured Planctomycetaceae bacterium
CCATGGACGCCGAGTGCCCGGACGTCTTCCTGATGTTGTACTGGGGCCACCGCTCGCCGTGGTGGCTCCTGCACGCCGACACGCTGTTCGACTCGGGGATCGGCATTGAGGCGGCCAGCCCGAGCGACTTTCCGTCCCCTTTCGCCCGCGACAGCATCACGCAGAAACTCGACCAGGCCCAATGGCACGCCAGCGACGTGCCGCCGCTGGGCAAGGATTCGCTGGGCGTGTGGCTTTCGGATTGGGGATGGAACAGCAGCGTGGGCAAAGAGCGGTGGCAAGAGGGGTTCGTGATGGACCTCACGCGAGGGAGCCTGCTGGCCCAGCCCTGGAGCGACTTCCCGTGGCTCAGCCCGCCCGAACGCAAGCAGATGGCCGACTTCATCGCCCTGCTTCGAGCCCGCTCCGGCTGCTTCGCCAATCCCCGATTCATCCTCGGCAACCCCTGGAAAGACGAGCCGTACGGTTATTGTTTGAGCGACGGCGAGCGGACATTCCTGGCCTTGAACAACTGCACGTGGAAAGACGTGGTGCTGCCGCTGGAGCTGAACGCCTCGTGGGGGCTGCCGGGCGGCAGGAGTTGGCAACTCTTCCGTTGGCACCCCGACCCGGCCGAACTCCACGGGTCGGGCGGCGCGTTCGGCCCCAAGGTCCGAATCGCATTGCGGCCTTTCGAGGTCGTATTGCTCGAAGTGGTTCCGACCGGCGAACGCCCGTCGCTCGGTCGAGCCTTCGCGGCGAAGCCGATTCCGGAAGGCTTCGCCGAGGCCAGTCGGGCAGTCTCTGTTTCCGTGGACGAAACGAAGAATGAGCCGCGGCCCGAGCTTGATCCGCTCTGGAACGTGCTCCGGCCCTCTGCGCTTCGTTCCTCGGGCGGAGCGACTCTGACGCTGCAGAAGGACGGGACAATCCTGGCCGGCGGCGCCAACCCGGCGTGCGACACGTACACCGTCACGGCCGACACCGACGTTGCCGGAATCACCGGAATCCGCCTGGAAGCGTTTCCCGATGCGAGTCTTCCCGGCCGCGGTCCGGGCCGGGCGGTCAACGGCAATTTCATGCTCAACGAGTTCCGCATCGAGGCACGCCCGCGGTTCGGCGCCGGGGCGAAAGCTTCCGTCCCCGTAGAACTGCGCAACGCGAAGGCCGACTTCTCGCAGGATTCCCACGGCGGCTGGCCGGTCGCTGCGGCCATCGACGGCAACCCGGCCACGGGCTGGTCGATCGATCCGGCCGAAGGGCTGTCCCACGTCGCCGTGTTCGAGACGAACAAACCGCTGGGTTTCTCTGCTGGCACGCAACTGACGTTCACCCTGCGGCACGGCGAGCGGGAGCACAATCTCGGCTGCTGGCGCCTCGCGGTGACGTCAGCCAAGCCGCTGTTTCCGCTTCCCAAGGGTTACGGCCCCAAGACAACCATCGTGCGAGGCCAGGCCCCAGCCAGCGCTGCCGGCGGCCTGCTGGTCGTTACGGCCGAAATGCGGCGCGCCGGCTCGCCGATGGCGGTAAGCAATGTCGGGAGTCACTTCTCCGCCGAGGGGACGCTTGGCGGGCGGAATGTGACCTGGACGCCGGTCCTCGGCAAGGCCACCTATCCCGCGCCCTGGCAAGCCTGGCGCGTCGTCCTGCCGCCGGGAAGCGAAACGCGGCCGTTCGTGTTGCGCGTCACGACGACACTGGCGGGGAACGTCGATTGGAAGCACAGCGCGCAGTTCGTCCCGCGTTGACATGCCTGGGAGGATTGGACTGATCTGCTACAATCAAGATGCCGCGAGTGCGCTCTCTTCGGCGAGCGAGGCCGATCGCCGCAAGGACGCAAAGACAGGAGGATGTTTCGATGCAACTGAGCACCGTGCGAATCGACAAGCCCGAGACGATCAACTTCATTCTCGGGCAGACCCACTTCATCAAGTCCGTCGAGGACATCCACGAAGCCCTGGTGAACGCCGTGCCGGGCATCAAATTCGGCGTGGCGTTCTGCGAAGCCTCGGGCAAGTGCCTCGTGCGATGGTCGGGGACCGATCCTGCGATGATTGAGTTGGCGCAGAAGAATGCGAAGACCATCGCCGCCGGTCACACCTTCATCATCTTCCTTGGCGAAGGCTTCTATCCGGTGAACGTCTTGAACACGATCAAGATGGTGCCCGAAGTGTGCCGCGTCTTCTGTGCGACCGCCAACCCGACCGAAGTCGTCGTTGCCCAAACGGAACAGGGGCGGGGCATCCTCGGCGTGGTCGACGGTTTCCAGCCCCAGGGCATCGAGGACGAGGAAGGCATCAAGTGGCGAAAAGCTCTCTTGCGGCAAATCGGGTACAAGGCGTGATCAATCGAGGCTGCGATGAAGAGCTTCCCGAGGAGTGGAAAGAAGGCTCGCCCGAAGACCGCCACAAGGGGCAAACGCTACCTGTGCGCGAAGTGCCGTAAACGAAGCCCCAAACCGGTCACGACCCCCGCACCCTGGTATTGTCCGAACTGCCTCAAGGAAGACGATTCCTGAATACGGGGAATGAAACGAGAGCTGCCGCGGGCTGGGTCGATCGAGCGAATTCGGCATTGCGAACAAAATGGCGACTCTAGAGAGACCAGCCCGGACATCTCGCTAGATCAGGGGACGGCTGGCAACGCCATGCGGCAGGATTACGTCTCAATTTCGCAATACCCGCTCGACCGGGTTATCGACTTTCTCGGCCTTGTTTGCGATGCTTCTGGTTATCCATGCCAGGAGTCACCGCTATGGTCAAGGCAATTGGCAAGCTGGACGTCCTCGCTCACCCCTCTCTCACGATCCGATGTCTGGGCTGGAAGGTCTTCGTGAAGACCCTGCTCGCCCGCCAAGGCACGGTCATCTGGACCACGGAATCCTCTCGTCCGCCGGCGGAGAAGATATTCGAGATCGTGCGGCGTTTCATCCGACTGGAGCAGACCGCACATCGCATCTACGCCTCGCTTGCGGAGCGATTCCGAGATTACGGGGCGGTGAACGAATTCTTCCGCACGTTGGCGCAGCAAGAGGAGGAGCATGCCGAACTTCTGGAGATCTGCCGCGTTGCGGCGATGCGAGGAAGCTGGGATGGCGACTGTCTTGATCTCTATCGAGAGGATGTTCCCTACGTGGAACGCACGATGCGCGAAGCGGAATTGAAGCTTCGGGCCGTCCGATCCCCGGCTGACGCATTTTGGCTGACGATCGAGATCGAGTCCTCGGAGATCAACGAGCTTTTCGAGGCCACGATTGCGGCGACCGACTCCCAGTTCGTCAGAACGCTCCTGCCTTTCAAGATCGCCGCCCGAGATCACCTGGACTACATCTCTAGAACGATCTCTTACCTCGAGCCGGGCCTCAGGTCCGAGTCTGATCGGGTGATTCGCCGACGTAGCTGCATCCCTGTTCCGCACGACAATGAGGAATCGGTACCTAAGGCGAATGTCAAGGCCGTGTGGGGGTGACTTTCTCGTCGGCTCGACGGGCACAAGAGCATCCCGATTCGCCGTGGTGTCGCGGCAGTCGCGCGCAACGGTAGCCCCGGTCTCTCCTTGAAAGTCCGGCGCGTTCCGGGCCGCGGCGATGCCTCCCGGGCCTCAAAGACTCTCCCCAATTCCTCCTCAACTCTCCCAGTTTATCTAGTAGTCCCAATAGAGGCCGTTAGCGTCTCCCAACCGCTCTCCGGAGTTGGAGGAGCCAATGTGGAATGCCTGCGGCCGTTCGCGCGATTGACGCGATTCGGGGTCGCGTTATAATCATTGCCTCCTGGGACATTCCCGACAGAATTGGCCGAGCAGTCCTGGGATGTGGGAGAGGTGTCTGGAACTGTTTTCGGTGTGGACCGCCGTCTACCGCGGTGCCAGTTTCTGAAGGCTGTTCCTGACACCTTTCCCGAAACGCGGCCCGGCGAATGGATGTGCCGACCTGTGTTATGGGATGTGGAATGGATTTTGCGCATCTTGCCACACAGGAGATGACAGTGTCGTACTCCTCGTCGCTCGACGCCAAAGAGCGGGTCAGGCAGGCGGTTGACATTGTCGATCTCGTCGGCAAACACATCCAATTGCGCCGTCAGGGTCGCAATTACGTGGGACTTTGCCCCTGGCACGACGATTCCCGCCCGAGCCTCCAGGTGAATCCCGAACGACAGTCGTTCAAGTGCTGGGTGTGCGACATTGGGGGGGATGTCTTTAGCTTTGTCATGAAGATGGATGGAGTCAGCTTCCCCGAGGCCCTGGCACTGCTCGCCGATCAGGCGG
>CAZFKF010000619.1:0-4241 GCA_964518805.1 uncultured Planctomycetaceae bacterium
CGGGTGATCCGTCTGATTCGGAATCAGAAGGGATTCGACCGGATCAAGATCGACGAGAAACTCACCTCGGACTTGCCGGACGTCGATGGCAATATCAATCAGCTCCAGCAGGTCTTCGTGAACCTGTCGCTCAACGCCTGCGAGGCCATGCCCAGCGGCGGGACCCTCATGGTCAGCACGTCGCCCGACGACGGCCGCGTGGTGATCAAAGTGACCGACACGGGGACCGGCATTAAGGCCGAACACTTGGATCGCGTCTTCGAGCCCTTCTTTACGACCAAGCCTGTGGGAAAAGGGACCGGCCTGGGACTGAGCGTCAGTTATGGCATCATCCAACAGCACGGCGGGACCCTCGAAGTCCAGAGCGTGGAAGGGAAGGGAACCACGTTCATCATCCAACTGCCCACGACTTGAACGCCGTCGAGGCGTGAGCTATGCTCAGGCTCAGCCTCGGTTAAGGCCGGGGGCCGATGGGATGGCGGGGAGCTAGGTGTGTCGCAGAAGATCGGCGTAACACCCCAGGAATCGGCGGTCCCCACGGAGTTCTCCGGTGGCTTCGAGGGGATGCTCTCGCAATGCCCGGCGATGTGGGAGGTCTTCGCTCTCATCCGGCGGATCGCGTCCAGCGCGAGTACCGTGCTGATCACCGGCGAGAGCGGCACGGGCAAGGAAATGGTAGCCCGGGCCATCCATCGACATAGCCGGCGACGCGATTTCCCCCTGCTGGCATGCGATTGCACCGCCCTGGCCCCGACCCTCCTTGAAAGCGAACTGTTTGGGCATGCGAAAGGTTCGTTTTCGGGCGCCATCGCCACCAAGCAAGGACTCTTCGAGGTCGCCGATCGCGGCACGCTCTTCCTGGACGAGGTGGCCAACCTGAGCACCGAGACGCAGAGAAAACTCTTGCGTGTCCTGGAAAGCCGGAGGGTCCGCAAGGTGGGCGACACCGTGGAGCACGAGGTCGACATCCGGCTTGTGGCCTCCACGAACCGCGTCCTGGCCGAGATGGTCAAGGAAGGCGAGTTCCGCGCGGACCTCTACTATCGGCTCAACGTGGTGCCGATCATGCTGCCGCCGCTTCGCGCCCGCCCCGGCGACGTCCCGCTGTTGGCGATGGCGTTCCTTGAGCGCTTCTCGCGACAGATGGGCGTGCCAATCGGCGGCTTTTCGGCGGACGCCATGCGCCAGTTGGAGGCGTACCATTGGCCGGGAAACGTCCGCGAACTGCGGAACATCGTCGAACGCCTGGCCGTTCTTTACGGAGGGGCCTCGATCGAGCTATCCCATCTGCCGGCCGAGGTCCGGGAGACGGATACGGCTTGTCCTGCGCAGCCGCCTCGCACCTGGGAAGAACTCAGAAGGCTCAAACGTCAACTGATCGAGGACCTGGAACGCGCGTTCTTGATCGCCGCATTGGATCGCTGCTCTCAGAACATCACGCAGGCGGCCGAAAGCGTGGGCATGCAGCGGTCGAATTTCCACGCCCTGCTTCGAAGCCGCGGCCTCAAGCCGGGCGATCGAGGAGAGCGCTGACGCCCGGTCATCACGCCGAATCGAATGGCGGGAGATCCCCAACGTCTGCCTCGGTTCGGTGCTTTCGAGGTGTATGCTTTCTCACACATTGTATGAGTTCTTATACACCTTAAGGGCCTCTTACTCGCCGCTTGCCGCGAGTCGTTGCATGCATACCAGCCGAAAGTCTTGGCGCACCGACCGGGGCTGCGCGTGGTCTGGCCCGTCACGTCCTCGGACGCGTCGCCGGGGCCAATCGCGGCGAATTTGGCACGCCGGTTGCTTCGGGCCTGTGGTCGATTGACCGTTACCGACAACTGCGTCCAAGGGAGAATAGGCCATGACGGATAGCCCGAAACTGCTTGTGGTCGACGACGAGGAGGTGGTTTGCCAAGCCTGCCGCCGGATATTCTCCCGGCAGGGATTTGAAGTCGAGTCCAACATCGACGCCCGCGAGGGGCTCGCTTGGGCGACGGAGAAGGACTACAAGATCATCTTGATGGACATCAAGATGCCCAACATGGACGGAATTCAGTTCCTCGAACGGCTTCGCCAGAAGAGGCCGGAAGTGCCGGTGCTGATCATCACCGGCTACCCCAGCATCCCCAACGCCGCAGCGGCCATGCGTTTGGGTGCGTGTGACTACGTGACCAAGCCGTTCACGTCCGAAGAAGTCACGCGCGCGGTGCAGCGCGTGCTGGCCACGCGCCGGGAGATGGAGGCCCAGGAGGAAGAGGCGGCTTCCGGCGAGTCGGGCTCGCCCGCGCCGGGAGCGTCGGACGACGTCTTGTTCTGGGAGGAATCCTGGTTCCGCCTTGAGGCCGACGGATCGGCCTGCGCGGGAGCGGTGCTCGCCGGCTTGCCCCGCGGTGGCACGATCGGCATTCGCTTGCCGCGGATCGGCGAAGTGGTCTACCAGGGGCTTCCCATGGCGGGAGTCACCGTCTCCGAGAAGCCGCCGCTGCTGGTTCCCGCACCGGTCTCGGGCGTGGTTGTGGCGGTCAACGAGACGCTGTCGCGAAATCCCGAATTGCTCTGCGGCGATCCGTGCGGCGAAGGCTGGATCGCCTGCATCTGCACGACGCGCTACGAGGACGAACTGCCAAATTGCCGACGGCGAGACGTACTGCTGGTCAACGCCGATCCGCGCTGCGGAGAAGAGCAGTCGCAGAAGCTCTCAGCATTGGGGTGCCGGGTCACCCGCGTTTCCAGCGGCGACGAGGCACTGACGCGGCTCGCCGACGTCGAGGGCCAGGTCATCGTCCTGGATGCGGCGTCGTTGGGCGAGGCCGGCCCCGATCTGGCCGGACGGGTCAACAGCCGTGCCCCGTCCCAACGCATTGTTGTCGTGGGGGCGCCGGGATCCGCCCTCGAGCACGCCTATCGCAAGAAGAAGATCTTCTACTACGCCGTCGAGCCGTTTTCGGACCGCGAGATCGCCGACATCCTCTCGGGCGCCTTCCGCGTTCAGGAAGCGCCACCCGTGAAGGCCGAACGGCAGAAAGGCTCCGCGGAACCGATCAGCAAGATTGCGATCACCAACCGCCAGGGCCACAAGGTTCAGTTGCTCGTTGCACCCGGACTCCTTTGGCGCAACGAGGGTTTGGGAAGCCAGATCGGCCAGAGGCTCTTGGCGCTGATGTTTCCCGTGGTCGTTACGCCGGGGGAGGCGAACCTCACGCCCGCCAACATCCTTAAGACCGCGGGATCGTGCGATCGCGTGATGGTGCTCATGGCCCGCGACGGCGGACTGCTGCCCGGGAGCCTGGCCCGCAACACCAAGCCCGAGTTTGCCGTCGAGTCGGGCGATGCATCGGGAAAGGTGACCACGCTGGCCGTGCAGCCGGATGCGGTTGGGGGCATCGCCGGCCTGGATACGCGCACGACCACCGCCTTGGCCGACCACATCGTGCGTGAGATGGCGTCGTACTGATTCGGCCGTGCGGCCTGCCGCGAACGCCTGCCGCCGCGTTCTCGGCGCGAGCCCCGGCGCGGCAAAATCCCGGACGGGCCGTTATGAAGCTTCCTCCCGAAGGTGCGCGCTGGCTGGTCGGGCTTCGTTTCTGGGCCTGTGCGGCGGTCTTCCTGGTCAGCGCGTTGGGTTGGTCGCTGGGCGTGGTGGCCGATCCCTGGCCACTCTTCGCGGTGGCGGCGGCAATCCTTGCCTACAACGTGCTTTTCAAGCTGAGCCACCGCGACTGGGCCTCCAGCCGGCAGAGCGTCGAGCGCAACATCCTTCTGCAAATCCTCTTCGATTTGGCCTCTCTGACGCTGCTGCTGTACTTCGCTGATTTGCCCCGCAATCCGTTCCTTTCGTTCTACGTGTTCCATATGATCATCGCCGGGATGTACCTGCATGGGTTCGGCCCTTACGTGGTGTGTTCGGTGGCCACGTCGCTCGTGGCGGGCGTTATGCTCTGCGAGTGGCTTGGCGCGCTCCGGACCACGCCGCTGCACTTTCCTTCGGACCCGGCTGGGCAGTGGCGGGCCGATGGACTCTACCTGGTGACCGTGTTCGCCGCGTTGGCCAGCACGCTCTGGATGGCCACCTACTTCACGACATCGATCCGCCGCTACGTGGACCGGGCTCACGTCGAGATCCGCCAGAAGGAGAAGCTGCTGGGAATCGGCCAGCTTGTGGCAGGCATTGCCCATCAAATCGCCAATCCGCTGGACGGAATGCAGAACTGCCTCCGCCTGGTCGGCGAGCGCGTCAAGGACGATCCCCA
>CAZFKF010000620.1:0-4240 GCA_964518805.1 uncultured Planctomycetaceae bacterium
AGGGGATGCGGTACCATGCGCGCAGGCGGAGACGCAGTCCGCGCAACAGGACTTCGCTGAGTACGACGGCGAACACCAGTCCGCAGACCTGGCAGAGCACGCCGAGTTGCGGATTGCGCGGCAGGACGTCGTCGAAGGTTACCGAAATCGCCAGGAACAGCAAGACGATCAGCAGCAATTGGCTCCGCCCGTCCTGCCAGATTTTGCCATAACGGATCACGACAAACGTGGTGGCGGCCAGTAGCAAGGTGTAGCCGAACAGGCCGACCATCAGGGCCAGAGTCTCGAACGTCTGGCCGTCGGTCACAAACGAGCTGCGCAGTCCCCAGAACACCAAGGCCGCGCTGAGAATGTAGAACGGGTTGTGTGTGTAGAGAAATCGCACCAACTGTCGCCCATCAAGGTCCCGGCGAACCGGCGACGCAGGCGGGGCGCCGGCAGGCGGTTGGGATCCGGCCTGAGCGGGATCCTGTGGAAGATCGGCGGGAGGAGCGTCCATCGTCGTCCCCATCGCGGCAAGGAACCACGCGACCGAGGATCGTCCGAGTTCCAGGACCGCTTGTCGTGATAGGAAATGGGATTCCTCTCACAACACGGAGTCTACCGTGCGCAAGTGGTGTGTCAATAGTCTCCGAGCAAGGATTGTGGACACGGGTTGTCCAGCGGTATACTCTCAGGCACGGTGACGGCTCGGTGGGCGAGCGTTGGCGAAGACCGCCCATTCAGAATATCGTCCGGCGCGGCCGCGCCGCATACCTTCTTCCCGCCAGAACGCGAATGTCATGCGAAGGAGACCTTGCCAATGAAGACAACCGGTACGCTGAACCGCCGTGAGATGATCGCCGCCGGTACTGCGGTCGCGGCGGCAACCATGGTGCCTCGTCACGTGTTGGGCGGGCCGGGCCAGAAGGCCCCGAGCGAGAAGCTCAATATTGCGGGCGTGGGGCTCCATGGGATGGGGGCCGGCGACATTCACAACTGCGCCGGCGAGAACATCGTGGCCCTCTGCGACGTCGATCGCGCGGTGCTCGACGGACTTGCCAAACAATATCCCAAGGCCAAGCTGCATGCCGATTTTCGCAAGATGCTCGAAGGCCAGAAGGACATCGACGCCGTGGTGATCGCCACGCCCGACCACCTGCACGCCGTAATCACCGTGATGGCCCTCAAGATGGGCAAGCACGTTCATTGCCAGAAGCCGCTCACGCACTCCGTCTACGAGGCCCGCATGGTGGCCAAGGCGGCCAAGGAAGCCAAGGTCGCCACGCAGATGGGCAACCAGGGCCAGGCCAGCGAAGAGGCCCGGCTGATCTGCGAACTCATCTGGTCGGGCGCGATCGGCACGGTGCGCGAAGTCCACGGGGGATCGAACCGCACGCCGATGATCTCGCCGCGAGGCATTGCCCGGCCCAAGGAGACGGCCCCGGTCCCGCAGCACTTGAACTGGGATCTGTGGCTCGGCCCGTCGCCCGAAAGGCCGTTTCTCGACGTGTACCGCGAAGGCCCGTTCAAGGGCCAACTCGTGTACCATCCGTTCGCCTGGCGCGGCTGGTGGGATTTTGGCACCGGCTGCCTGGGCGACATCGGCTGCCACCAGTTCTCGGCGGTGTTCAAGGCGTTGAAGTTGGGGCATCCGGCCACGATCGAAGCCAGCTCCTCGAATCACCCCTGGGGAAAAGAGGTTTCCAGCGAAACCGCACCGCTGGCTTCCATCACCCGCTGGCACTTCCCGGCAGAACAGGTGGGGCGAACGACCGGCGAGAGCCGCGCGCCGATCACCCTCACCTGGTGGGACGGCGGCCTGAAGCCGCCCCGGCCGGAAGAGCTCGAGCCCGGCCGCAAGTTCGCCGAGGACGACTGGCTGATGATCGTCGGCGACAAGGGAAAGATCTACGGCCATCGGCTGATCCCGGAAGCCAAGATGAAGGAGTTGGGCAAGCCGCCCCGCGTGCTGGCCCGCTCGCCCGGCCACTATGTCGAATGGATCAATGCCTGCAAAGGCGGGCCCGCGGCCGGTTCGAACTTCGTCGACCACGCCGCCCATCTGGCCGAGGTTGTGCTCTTGGGCAACATCGCCATCCGCACCAAGGAGAAGCTCTGCTGGGACGCCGCGAGCCTGCGGTTCACCAATTCCGAGGCAGGCAACCAACTCCTGACCCCGCCGTACCGCGCGGGTTGGTGTCTATAGGAAGGCCACGCTCTGGTCCTGTTGAATGCGCGGCGACCGTTTCGGGGCTTGCCGACTCGCGGTGGAAGCAAGGGTCGGCAAGCCTTCGTCAAGGACTTGGGCTCCAGTGCCATGAAGGGTCTCGCTCGTCCTGGGTGTCGGCATCCCGCCGAGTTGCTCCGGGCATACCGGGACAAGAACGTATCGTTGTCCAAGCCGCTTGATGAGTTCCTCACGCTTCTTGGGCCGGCGGCCGTGCCAACGGCATGGAATGCCGAGCAAGCACGCGCTGACCAAGACCGGTCCGCCTCGCTTGTCATCGTCGAAAAGACGGCCTTGCCTATGATCTGCTTCGCGGCTCATGAGACAGGTTCCTTCACCAGGAACAGGTAGTGTAGTGATTCAGAGTTGCGGGGACGTATGGCTTGGACATCGCTCCGTGCCCCGGAAGGGCACTTGAGAATAGCCCAGCGATTTATCGCTGGGTGGAAGGCACGAGGCGCCCCCTGACGACACACTGACTGCCAAACCGCGCGTCCAACAACAATCCCCGGACGAGAACTAGTTCTGTTGGGTGGTTGCGGACTATCCCTGTGTCTCCAGCGTAGTCCGCGTTGTCCGTATGCGACCCCTCGCGTAAAATGACGGCTTTCGCGGGGCAACCGTTGGTGCGGGGAGTCGGCATGCGTTTTACGAAGATGCACGGGGCGGGCAACGATTATGTCTACCTTGACTGCTTTGCCCAGGCGGCGCCCGAAGATCCCGTCGATTTGGCGCAACGGATTTCCGACCGGCACTTCGGGGTGGGCGGCGATGGCCTGGTTCTGATCCTGCCGTCCGGCGCGGCCGACGCGCGCATGCGGATGTTCAATGCCGACGGCTCGGAAGCCGAGATGTGCGGCAATGCGGTCCGCTGCGTGGCCAAGTACGTGTACGATCATGGCTTGGTGCAGAAGCCGACCTTGAAGATCGAGACCGGCAGGGGCCTCCTGTCGTTGGACCTCGAAGTGAAGAACGGGCGCGTGGCACGGGCCCGAGTCGACATGGGGGAACCCATACTTACTCCGGCGGACGTCCCCACGACTCTGCCCGGCAATCCGCAGGTGGCTGGCCATCCTGTAGTCAACGCCGAACTGCCGGTCAGCGGGCGTAAGCTCCTGGTGACGTGTGTTTCCATGGGCAATCCGCACTGTGTGACCTACTTGCCCAAGCTGACCGACTATTGGGTCTTGCGCATCGGGCCGAAAGTGGAAACCGACGCCCATTTTCCCCGCCGCGTTAACGTTGAGTTCGTCGAAGTCGTGTCGCGGGGCGAGGTGCGCATGAGGGTTTGGGAGCGCGGGTCGGGCGAGACCCTCGCCTGCGGCACCGGCGCCAGCGCGGTCTGCGTGGCCGGCGTGCTCAGCGGGCGCACCGACCGGAAGGTCCTGGTGCGGCTGCGCGGCGGCGACTTGGAATTGGAGTGGGCCGAGGACAACCACGTCTACATGACCGGACCGGCCACCGAGGTCTTCAGCGGAGAATACGCCGCGTGAAGATCAACAGTCGCTTCCTGATAGGACTTGGGGGGCTGCTGGGGACCCAGGCCATTCGCTCTTGGATGAGCACGCTGCACTTCAAGGTGGCGTATCACGACCCGGCCCTGGATCCCGGTTCGCCGTACTGCCAAGGGCAGAAGATCTACTTGTTCTGGCACGAGTACATCCTGTTGCCGCTGTTCATGCGCGGGCACTGCAACCTGGCCATGCTCCTGAGCCGGCATCGCGACGCCGAGATCCTCTCGCACATTGCCCGGCACATGGGGTTCTCGTTTGTGCGCGGCTCGACAAATCGCGGGGGCGTGGCGGCCCTGCGCGAGTTGTTCCGCCGCAGTCGGCGCATGCACCTGACGATCACGCCCGACGGCCCACGCGGCCCGCGCCGCCAGATGGCTCCCGGCCCGATCTATCTCGCCTCGCGGCTTGGGCTTCCCCTGGTGTTGCTCGGGTTCGGCCACGATCGTCCGTGGCGGGTCAAGGGGGCCTGGGACCGGTTCGCCATTCCGCGGCCGTACACGCGGGCCCGGGTCGTTGT
>CAZFKF010000621.1:0-4235 GCA_964518805.1 uncultured Planctomycetaceae bacterium
GGCGGATTCGGCGTTGATGTCGTGGGCGATGTCGTCGGGCAGGAGGTCGAAGAGCATCGACCGGCGCTGCACCGCCAGCTTGCGGGCTTTGAAGATCAGGATCACCACCGACCACGATGCGAACAGGATCTCGACGAACTGCACCCAACCGCGGTTCCAGAGCAAGGCCCCCAGGTAGCTGCCGCGGAACGGGAACAACACCGCGTAGATGGCGACAAACCCGGCGAAGCCCAACAGCCCGCTCTTCCAGATGCTCACCTCGGTGCCGCTGGCCGACTCCTCGCGCGAGACGCTCGGCGCCGGCCGTCGTTCCTCCCTGGCGGGAGCTGGGGCGACGCCGGTTGGGCGAGGGGCACTCTCCGGAGCCTTCGCTGGGATCTCCTGAAGAAAGCTCAATGGATCGGGCGCCTCGGGCGACGAGGGGGGCTGCACCACCTGCGTGTGTTGGCAGTACGGACACCGCGCCTTCTTGCCGACATACTCCTCGCGGAGTCTCAGCTTCTTCTTGCACTGAGCGCAAGTGAATTCAAAGTACATGGGCACCTCGCTTCGCAACCAGCCGTCCGCGTCAACCTCGGCCGACGATCGTCTTCCATCGTAGACGGGACGGACGCGAAGTGCAACGCAATTGTGCGGAACGGTTGGTCCGGCTCACGGGAGCAGGAATTGCCGCTTGAGGGCTCGAAACGCAGACGACGAATCGCCCTGAATGCGGGGACGCAAGCGCCTCACACCACTTCCCAGTTCTTCAGCCACTGGTAATGGTATGGCAATCGGGCCCAGGCGCGGTCCATGGCGCGGTCGAGTTCGGCCTTCTCCTGGGCGTCCAACTCGCGGCGTTCCTTGACCGCCAGGGCAACGTTGTCGACCTGTTGCGGGTTGATCATTCCGGGAATCGGGGCCGTGATCGCCGGGTTGCAGAGGATGTAGCGGATGGCCAGGCGGGCCAAGCGATTGTCTTCTTCTTCGTGCGGGCCGCCGGGTGTGCTGTCGCCCTTGAACAAGGCCGTGCCCGAGAACGGCTTGATGCCGAACATGCCGCAGTCGCACTGCTTCAGCGCGGCCCAGAAGCCGGCGCTGTCGTCGGGCATGACCTTGGTCTTGGCCGTGTACGGCGTGATGACGACGTCGATCTGATCGGGGAACTTCTGCATCATGTACTTCAGCCACGGCAGGTCGTGGGATGAAATGCCGGTGGCCCGGGCCTTGCCCGACTTCTTGGCGGCGTCCAGGGCCTCGGCGATCCCTTCCGATTCGGCCGCGGTGTGCGGGTAAATCCATTGGCCGTCGGGCCCGCGCTGGCCGTCGACGCCGCAGACGATCCGGTACAAGTCGACGTACTCTTCCTTGCATTGGCGCATCGATTCGTCGAGCACCTGCATGAGGGCCTTGGCGTTGCACTGGTCCTTGTTGCGGGCCTCGCGCTCGTACCACGACCAGCCGAGGTACATCTGGTCGCGGCGTCCCTTGAGCGCCTTGCTGTAGGCCTGAATTTCGAGATAGGTGCAGGCATCGATGTAATTGATGCCGCGTTCGATACAGCGCGTGACCACATCGTAGCGGTTCTTCTCGAACCCCGGATTGTTGACGTTGATCCCCAGCCAGCTCTCGCCGTCGAACAGCCCGGGCACCATGATGTTCACCCGCTTCCAATGCCCGCCGAGACAGACGGCCGAGACCATCCAGTTGGTCTTGCCGCAGCGGCGATACTCCATATCGGCGTTGTAGCAAAGGATCTTGCTCGTATCGGCCCCCAGGGCGTTGCCGGCGGGCACGGTGACGGCTGCTCCCATGCCGGCGGCCAAGGCCGCGGCGCCGGCCGCACTCTCGCGAACGAATTCCCGACGCGTCATTCGGGCGTCTGCCATGTCGCACCTCATCATCTAGGTTTCGGTTTCTGTCGCCGATTTTGGAGAACCAACGGAACGTGTTGCCTGGCCGATTGGTGCGAGCCCGCCGCAAGGCTCACGACTTCGGCGGCTCGAACGGGCAGACCGCTTCCTTGATCGGCAGCCCGCGGACTTCGATGCGACTTGTGTCGTTGGTGCCCAGGCCCACCGAGGCCATGAGGCGGAGATGGTTGTCGCCGGGGAAGGGCGACTTGCCGTGAGGGGCCTGAGGGTCGAAGCCCATCAGCGCCGTACAGACGGCGTCGGTGCAGACGCCGTTGAGGCCCGCCACCAACAGCTTTGGCTCCATCAGGCCGATGCCGCCGTTCCAGTGCCCTTCGCCGCCGCGGATCGTACGAATGCCGTCGACAATGCCCAGATCGGCGGGCCGCGCGCCGTAGATGTCGGCGGTGATGCGGGGCACGCGGATCGTGCCCTCCTTGGGCAGCCCGTGGTTCAATTCGGCCGGGGCGCCGGAGGGCGGCCCCTTGGCCCCACCGTGGAACATGGCGGCGCGGTGTTTCAGCGCGTGCTCGCCGGGCCCGTCGTCTCCGTAGATCGAACTGGGCGTATTGCCGAAGCAGTTCTTCACTACGCCCGTGATGCCCGCGGTGGCGTGTTGCTTGAGTTTGGCCAGCGACACGAACACGTCGGTCTTCTCGAACCGCTGGTTAACGTCGAACGCCGGATAGACGAAGCCGCCCCAGGGCACGCGGATGCGGCTGTAGCCCGGGAACTTGCCGCGGTTGCGCGTATCCTCGAAGGCAACCTTGTGCCGGCCGGCCGACTGGATCGCCCGGAGGTCCCACCCGGCCTCGATCAGTACCTGCTCGAAGGGCTTTTCCCAGTAAAGATTCTCGATGACCACGATTTGTTTCGCGCCGGCGTCGGCGAAGATCGCGCACAGGGCGGCCACGGTATCGGGCTGCGTCTGGTAGGTCTCCTGGGCCGGCAAGCCAAAGACCGGCTTCCAGTCCATGCCGGTCAGGTTGAGCTTGATCGTGACCGTCTTGTTCTCGACCAGGTGCTTCACGCCCCCGACCAAGTCCAGGACCTTCTGCATCGCGTCGCGAAGCACCTGCGGCCGGTACGAGGGGCACCGCAGCACGGCCACGGGCGAGCTTGGGGCGTCTTGCGAACGATCGGGGCCCGGGCTCGAGCGTTCGGGCTCGCCGCCCGTCGCCCCCGACAGCCCAAAGCCGAGCGAGCCGGCCGCGGTCAGAGCCCCGGCCAGGAGCGTGCGCCTTGAAATGCAACCGGCAGTGGCGGCTTGATGTCGCCGTGTCATAGGGATTCTCCGGAAAGGTCGACGGCCACAGGATTCCACGCGGGACATTGTACCGGATTTCTACATTCGTCGGAATGGATCGGACAAGGTGACTTTCCGCCCCTTGACTCGGCGGCGACAACCTATGAAGGAGGTGCGATCGCCATGAAAGCCATGGTTTTGGAGAAGATCGGCCCGATGGCGGCCTCGCCGTTGCGCCTGCTGGACCTGCAGACGATCAGATCAGCGGGACCGGCGTGCTGGCGATGTAGTGATTCACCTCCGGTCCCGTGGCGCCGCGCGCGTCGTCCTTCGGCAGCGACGGAGGCACTGCCACCCCTAGAAGCACACGCGACATCGCCTCCAAGGCGCTGTCCGGCATCTCTGGATAGATCGGCAGGTACACGATTTTAGCCAGGGCAGAGACGGCCCGCCGCGCGCCAAGATGCGGACGATCGGCCGGAGGCTCAATCACGCACATGCTGTGACCTTGCGTCGCGTCGAAACCGGCCTGACGCAGCGCGGCGATCACTTCCCGGGGATTCTCGACGAGGATCGGAAAGACCCATGAGTTGTGCGGAACGGCCGCCCGGCCGGCGCAGAAGACCCGCGGCGCCAGCAGGCGGCTTAGCAATTCGCCTTTGGCGGCCCGGCGTTCCAGACGCCGTTGACTGTAGGTGCGCAGTCGCCGGCCGAGCACGGCAAGCAGAGCGGCGGACGGCTGCTGGCGGATGCGGTCGAAGAACGCCGGCCCTGGAAAGCCCCGCACCGAGCCGTTGACCAAGCGATCGTAGTCGAGTCCCATCGCCCGCCAGATGCGGAGCAAGATCCCATACGCGATCGGACGGGAGAGGGCTTTCATGGCCGCATACTTCAGAACGCGGCCGGCGTACGAGCGGCGGTTCTGCATCGGATACTCGGCTTGCCGTGCACGCATCCTCGCAAGCAGTTCGGCGTTGCGCACGCGGAGCAGAGCGCCGCCCAGGGCTGTCGCGGTCTTGATCGGGCCGAAACTGAACATGCTCACGTCGGCCGCGGGATGGCCCGTGTAGCCGCGGCCATCGAACGCTTGGGCGCAA
>CAZFKF010000622.1:0-4231 GCA_964518805.1 uncultured Planctomycetaceae bacterium
GACGTGCTGGTCAAGACGGACAGGAGTGGGCAGATCCTCAAGAAGGTGTCCGTGGCAAACCATCACGGTGACCTGTGCTATCTCGACGGTCGGGTCTACGTTGCCGTCAACCTCGGGAAGTTCAACGATCCGCAAGGAAATGCCGACTCGTGGGTCTACGTGTACGACGCCGAGAGTCTGTCGGAGGTGGCCCGGCACAAGGTTGCCGAAGCTTTCTACGGGGCGGGCGGCATCGGATACCATGCTGGCCGGTTCATCGTCGTGGGTGGTCTTCCTCCGGGAATCGAAGAGAACTACGCCTACGAGTACGACATGGACTTCAAGTTCGTCCGCAAGCACCCGATCCAGAGCGGATACACCCTGATGGGCATCCAGACGGCGACCTACTCGGGCGGCTATTGGTGGTTTGGCTGTTATGGGAAGCCGGAAATCCTGCTGAAGACTGACGGAGCATTCAAGTTGATCGGGAAGTACGAGTTCAATGGCTCGTTGGGGATTGTCGGTCAACCTGACGGCAGCTTCCTGGTCGCCCGTGGGACATCCGAACCGGGAAAGGGGCACACGACAACCATCTTCATCGCCGACGCCGATGCCAAGAAGGGGTTGGCCATTCGGGAGAGGCCGCTGCGGTGAGAATTTGCCCTCGCCCAGGCAGGATGCCACCGCTTGTCCGTGGGACCGGGCACGGTGGAGGAAGTACAAACAGGACCGAAGAATGCTCGAGAAATCGGGCAAGGGTGCGTTGTCGAGGGGGCGTGAAATGAAACCGTCAACCTCGTGGGTGAGGTCATAAAGATGAGCAAGTTGCTTTGTCGGTTGGCTGCGATGGCGCTGGCCATGGTCGGAAGCGTGCCGATTCTCGCCGAGCAGGGAGCGCCCATCACCGTCAAGGTGCTCTACGACAACTACATGGCTGAGAAAGGACTCACGGCCGACTGGGGCTTCAGTTGCCTCATCACGGGCACCGAGAAGTCGATCCTCGTTGACACCGGGGCCAAGGGAGACGTTCTCCTCGAAAACATGGCGAAGATGAAGGTCAGCCCCGATGCTGCCGAAGTCGCCGTCATCTCGCATAACCACGGCGACCATACGGGCGGGCTCGTCTCGGTGCTTGAGAAGAACGGCAAGATGACGGTCTATCTGCCGCCCTCCTGTCCTGAAACGATGGTCCAGCAGGTGGAGAAGCTCGGGGCGACGGTCATCACCGTCACCAAGCCGGTGGAGATCTGCCGGGGAGTGTTCGTGATCGGCCCAACCGGCGACAAGATCGTCGAGCAGGTGTTGGCGGTGGATACCAGCAACGGTCTGGTCCTCATCACCGGCTGTTCCCACCCTGGTGTAATCGAGATCGCCAAGCGAGCGAAGGAGCAGTTGCGCCGTGACATCTACATGGTCTGCGGCGGGATGCACCTGCTTGAGATGTCGGAAGCACAGGTCGGGAAGGTGGCTGTGGAGTTGAAGTCTCTGGGCGTCCAGAAGATCGGGCCGACACATTGCACCGGGGAGAAGGCGATTGTCTTGTTCAAGGAAGCGTTCGGCGACGGGTTCGTTGAACTGGGCGTCGGCCGTGTCCTGCAAATCGGGAGCGCCAAGACCTACACCAACCCGGTTGGCAAAACGCCGATTCACATGGGCGACCCCTTCGTGCTCCAGCACGGCGGAAGGTACTGCCTCTTCGGCACCAACGCATCCAACGAGGGCTTCAGGTGCCTGGAGTCCACTGACCTCGTACATTGGACGCCGAAGGGATGGGCTTACCAGGAGACGGAGGACTCCTGGGCCAAGTCACACTACTGGGCTCCCGAGGTCAAGGAATATCGGGGCAAGTTCTACATGACCTACAGTGCGATGCCGAAGAACGCAGAGACGCCCAGGCTGCTCATTGCTCTGGCCGTCAGCGACAAACCCGAGGGACCATACAGAGATCTCCACGCTCCGTGGTTCGACTTCGGTTACTCGGCCATCGACGGCCACATCTTCGTGGATGACGACGGCAAGCCCTACCTCTATTTCAGCCGGAACGGCGTCCAGTACGGCTACAGCTTCGGAATCATCTACGGCGTGGCCCTCGCCGACGATTTATCGAAGCCGGTTGGCGAGGCGGTGAAGATCATGGAGGCGGACCAGCCATGGGAGAAGGTCCGCTACGCCGAGAACCGCTGCAACGAGGGGGCGTTCGTGCTGAAGCACAGGGGGCAGTACTACATGACCTACTCGGCCAACCACACCGGGTTCCCGCACTACGGCATCGGCTACGCCACGGCCGATAAACCGCTCGGGCCGTGGGTGAAGGCCGAGGAGAACCCGATTGCGGCGACCAAGCTGGAGATCGGCGTGTCCGGGCCGGGGCACAACTCGATCACCCGCTCCCCTGACGGCAAGGAGATGTTCATCGTTTACCACTGCCATGCCGATCCCACGAAGCCGTCCGGCGAACGAGTCGTGAACATCGACCGGATGCAATTCGACGAAGATGGGAAGCTCAAGATCAAGGGACCGACCCGCAGTCAGCAGCCAATGCCCTCTGGCTGCCCGTGAACCTTGACTGACCCCATGCAACAAATTGCCCAACTCGCCTGTCGCAGGATTCAAGATGAAGAAGCCGTCACCGCCACTGGTCCTTGTTCTCTCATTGCTCCTTCTCGGGGCGTCGGCTGTTCTGGCGCAGACGAACACGACGCCAATCGAACGGCCGCTGGTCGAACGAATCCAAGGCCGCACGTTTCCTTCCGTATTCCAGGCTTGGAGCCCGGCGCAGAACGTTCAGGACGAATCGCCGCTGCACACGGTTGCCCGCCACGATCTGGTGTTCCACGGGCCAGAGTTCTTTGGACTGAGGTGGAACCAAAGACCAACCGGGCTGGCCGATGGCTTCACGGCGGACAGCATCGCCAAGGCCAAGTCCTTCCGGCAGAAGCTCCTCAGTCTGAATCCCAACCTCGTCCTCATCGCTGAAATCCGCTACCGGGATGCCCACAAGACCTACCTCCCCGAAGGACACAAGTGGTGGTTGCGGGACGAGAAGGGCAAGATCGTCCCTGGATGGGATGAGGGCGGGTACTTCTGCCTCGACTTCCACAATCCCGAGTTTCGTAGCCAAGTGGCAAGGCAGGCCAAGGCGGCGGTGGACTCCGGGGCCGTCGATGGCGTGATGCTCGATTGGTGGTCGGATGATGCGAGCAGGCTGGCATTGATCCAGGAAGTGCGAAAGGCCATCGGCGAGAAGGCGATCATCCTCGCCAACGCCAATGATCGAAAGACGCCGCAGACGGCTCCCTACATCAATGGCTACTTCATGGAGTGCTACAAGAGCAAGACGGCGAAGGACTGGCAGGAGATCGCCGAGACGCTGAGTTGGGCCGAGGAGCATCTCGGGGAGCCTCGGGTGAACTGCCTGGAGACGTGGTATCACCAGTCCAGGGATGATCTGAACCTGATGCGGGCCACCACGACGCTGGCCCTCACCCATTCCGATGGCTACTGCCTGTTCTCCGACCCCAATCCGCTGTCCACGCCGGACCACCTCCACAACTGGTACAACTTTTGGAACAGAAGCCTGGGCAAGCCGGTGGCCAGGGGAAAGGCGGCGGAAGACGGCAGCGTGCGCCGGGAATTCGAGAACGGCACCGTGGTTTACAATTCGATGGGGAACAAGCCGGTGTCGGTGACATTCCCCGAAGAACGACGCAGTGCCGCCACCGGCAAGACGGCCCGGACCCATGACCTGGGGAGTGCGGACGGCGATATTTTCCTGAAAATCAAGTGAACGAGCATGGGCCACAAAGTGACGGGATACGGATTACGGTTGTGTCGGCGGAACTGCCTTCGGTTGATTGGCAGCGCTGCGGCCGTCGCCTGGATGGGCGATAGCGTATGCTGCGCTGCACCGGCGACAGACCGCCTTATTGAAGCCATTGGCAGAGGAAGGAAGTTCCTGGCGAACCTCCTCGACCCAACCCTGGACCTCCTTCCTGAATTCCAAGGCTCAACGACGTACTGGCTCTACCACGACAACTACCTCGCAGCCAAAGTGCTCCAGAAGAGCCATCCCACGGTGGCAGTGAAGATCACGACGGCCATGCGGAGCTACAGTGTTCAGGCTTCTGAGAAGATCGAGATCCTGTTCGGCGAAGCCAAGGAACCATTGCCGTTCCGCCACTTCAAGCTCACCGAGGTTCGGCGGATCGGCGATAAGGTGATCAAGACCGAGGTCGTGACCGAGCAGGTCATG
>CAZFKF010000623.1:0-4229 GCA_964518805.1 uncultured Planctomycetaceae bacterium
GGGATTGGTTGTCGCGGCAAGAGATCGCGAATGCGCTCCACTCCGCCAAGCCTCAGATTCCCGGCCGTCCACAGAAGGGGATGCCATCCGCGACATCTGTCGCTTCCCGCAATCTCCTTGCACCACGTTGCGCAGCCGCCTGCACCCAGGCCTTTCGTTGAGGTACAATACCCTAGAGGTACAATGGGCTTGTTGGCTCCAGGAAGGGGGTCCTTCGTGCGATTGCAGTTTCTGGGGGCTCAGCGTCAGGTCACCGGGTCACGGTATCTGCTGGAAACGGGCAAGGATCGAATCCTCATCGATTGCGGTATGTTCCAGGAACGCGACTACCTGGACCGCAACTGGGAACCCAGCCCCGTGCCGCCGGGGCGAATCACGTCCGTTCTGCTCACGCATGCCCACGTGGATCACTGCGGGCTGTTGCCGCGGTTGGTCCACGACGGCTTTCGCGGTTCGGTCTTCGCCACGCCGGCCACGTCGGACCTGGCCGAACTGATCCTCTACGACGCCGCCCAGATTCAACAGGAAGACGCGGCCTTCAAACGCAAGCGGCACCGCAAGGAGGGCCGTCAGGGCAAACATCCCGAAGTGCCTCTCTTCACGACCAGCGAGGTCCGCAAGACGGTCTCGCTGTTCGAGGCGGCGCCCTACGGCGAACCGGTTCACGTGAACGATCGCGTGCGCGCGTTCTTTCACGACGCCGGGCACATCCTCGGCTCGTCGATCCTCGATCTGGAGGTTCGCGAAAACGGCGCCACGCGGCGGGTCGTCTTCTCGGGCGACCTGGGCCAGTGGGACAAACCCATCCTCCGCGATCCCACGCTGATCCACACGGCCGATTACGTGGTCATGGAATCGACCTACGGCGACCGCGACCATGAAAGACGCGATGACATCCAGACGCAACTGGCCGAAGTGATCTCGCAGACCGTGGCCGCGGGCGGCAACGTGGTCGTGCCGACGTTCGCGGTCGAACGGGCCCAGGAGTTGATGTTCTACATCAGCCGCCTGGCTGACTCCGGCCGTATTCCCCGCGTGCCGGTGTTCCTCGACAGCCCCATGGCCGCCGACGCCACCGAGGTCTTCGAAGCGCACCGCGAGTGCTACGACGAAGAGATGTGGCATCGCATCAACTCCGGGCGCCAGCCGCTGCGGTTTCCCGGCCTGACGATGACGCGATCGGTCGAGGAGTCGAAGACGATCAACGACCTCGACGAACCGGCAATCATCATGGCCCCGTCCGGCATGTGCACCAACGGGCGCATCAAGCACCACCTGGTGCGCAATATCACGCGGCCCGAATCCACGATCCTCTTCGCCGGTTTCCAGGTCCACGGCACGCTCGGGCGGCAGATCCTCGACGGCAATCGCGAGGTTCGCATCCACGGGCGCAGTTGGCCGGTGCGGGCCCGGATCGCGGAACTCCAAGGAATCTCGGGCCACGCCGACCGCTCGGCCCTGCTGCGATGGCTGGGGGCGTTCAACGCCCCGCCCAAACGGCTCTTCCTCACCCACGGCGAAGAACACGTCTCCGTTGCGTTCGCGGAACACCTTAGCGCGACCATGGACTGGCAGGTAAGCGTGCCGAAGTACCAGGATGCGGTCGAGTTGTCGTGATGTTATGCTGAAGCATAACCTACGTGCTCTACGCGTTCCGAAAGGGGGTGCACCATGGCGATGCATGTCGCGCGCTTCTCGAAGGCCACCGCGTTCCTCTCCGCGCTCGCCTGGACGGTGACCGTGGGAATCGTGCTTGCGGCTTCGCACGCCGCGACGGCGGCCGAAGGGCCGAAATCTCCCGGCGACCCCAAGCCGCTCGACCCGGTCGATCAGATGGCCCGCTGGTATAAGCCGGGGCATTTCGACGCAAAGACGTTCTACTTCATCGCCTCGTCGCACAACGACATTGCGTACCTGGACGACCCGAAGGGAACGGCAGACTTCCGCGCCGAGAACCTCATCAGCCCCGCGCTGGACTTGATGAAGATCGACCACGATTTCGCGCTGGACGTCGAGACCACGCTGTATCTCAAAGAGTATATCGAGCGGCATCCGGAGCGGATCGGCGAAGTCAGACAGCGGATCCGCGAGGGCCGGCTCAGTTTCGGCGGCCGGTACACGCAGTTCTACGAGGCCGTGTTCGGCGGCGAGGCCCTGGCGCGCCAGATGTATTTCGGCCGCAAATGGCTGAAGAAGACGCTTGGCGACGGCTGCGACACGCGGATCGTCTGGGACACCGACGTCCCGCAGCGGACCCTGCAAAGCCCGCAGGTCTTCGCCAAGGCGGGAATCAAGTACCTGATGATCGGCCGCTTCCCCGCCTCGGGCATCTTTCGCTTCGAGAGCCCCGACGGTTCGGGCGTGATGTTCAACACGTATCTCTACGGCTCGGGCTGGAGCCTGCCCAGTTCAGCCACTCCGGCCGACACGGTGAAGTACGTGTTCGGCGTGCTGGAGAGCCAGCGCCCCTACTTCCAGTCGCACGGCGTGGCCAACTTCGGCAGCGTGATCATGAGCGATTACTCGTGTCCGGGGCTCGAAATGTGCCGGACCGTCCGCGAGTTCAACCGCGCGATGGACGCCCTGAAGCAGAAGCACGGGCTTTCGCCGCCGCGCATGAAATTGGGCACGGCCCAGGCGTTCATGTCGAGCATCGAGCCGGCTAGGGCGAGGCTCCAGAAATACACCAAGGACTGGCCCAACCCGTGGGGCTATCATCACCAGCCTTCGCACCACCGCATGGTGGCCGAGGCCCGACGCGGCTATCAACACCTGGTCAACGCCGAACGCTTTGCCCTCATCGCCAGCCTGCTCGACGCCGAGGACCGCCCTTATCCTCAAGAGCGGCTCAATCGGGGCTGGGAGGGCCTCATCTATCCCGACCACGGCTGGTGTGGTGAGAAGACGTTCGAGACGATGCGCGTCTTCGCCGAGCGATTGCATACGGCTTACGAGGTGGGCGCGGACGTGTATCGCTCGTCGCTGGAATACATCACCCGCCGCATACGGCGAAACAAACAGGCCGGACCGCCGCTGGTGGTCTTCAACCCGCTTTCGTGGACGAGGACCGGGCCCGTGTGCTGCGAAGTCTCGTTCGACCGCGGCGAGGCAAGATCGGGGAGTCTCGGGGTCAAAGACGCCAAAGGGGCGGCCGTGCCGTCCCAGGTTCGCGTTGTCGCCCGACATGACGACGGTTCGCCGCGCGAGGCCATTGTCGGCTTCGTGGCCCAGGACGTGCCGTCGATCGGCTACAAGACCTACTATCTGGCGCTCGCCCCGGCCGCCGGCGGCGCCGCGCCCTTGGGCACTTCGCAGGCTTCGGAAAGCTCGCCGACGTCCGGCGCCCTGCGCGGCAATGTGGCCGAGAACCGCTACTATCGCCTGGAACTCGGAGAGCGGGGCGTCCGCAGTCTGATCGACAAGGCCAGCGGCGTCGAGGTGTTCGATACGCGCAAGTTCCTGGGCAACGAACTGTTCATGCTCGGCGTGGCCACGGTGCCCACGCCCTATTTCGAGTACACGTTCTATCCCGACAATCGCCGCACCGAAACGCTGGAGAACCTGGGCCGCTTGCGCGAACCGATGAAGGTTTCGCTGGTCGAAAACGGCCCCGTCAAGACCGTTCTCGCGATGGCGGGGAGTTCGCCCCAGGTCAAGGTCCGCCACGAGATCACGCTCTACCACCAGGTCAAGCGAGTCGATTTCACCACGGAATTGGACTGGGCCGGCATCCGCAAGCGTGAAGTGCGTCTGGCCTTTCCCTTCAAGACGGGCCCCGCATCGCAGGTCAGCTACGATGTGCCGTTTGCCGCCATCGAGTTGGGCAAGAACGAGATGGGAAGCACCATGCCACGCGAGGTGCAGAACTGGATCGATGTGTCCGACGGCCGAAACGGTGTGACCCTGGCCGTGGGCGACAACTGCGTTCACGATTTCCGCGACCTGACGACGAACCCCTGGTCGAGCCCCCTGGTGCAGCCCGTGCTCTTGTGCACCCTGCTCGACCTGGAACTCCCCGGGCAGAAGGACCATCCCTGGTGGACCCAGCCCGGCCGCCATCGCTTCGAGTTCGCCCTGACTACGCATCCAGGCACCTGGAAAGACAACTGGCGCTTCGGCTGGGAGTTCAGCAACCCGATGGCTGTAGTCGTGGCCCGGGACCTGGAAGCGGCCGATCCGATGCTCGACCACTACGTCGACCAGGACCCGCCCGACAAACGCACTTCGTC
>CAZFKF010000624.1:0-4228 GCA_964518805.1 uncultured Planctomycetaceae bacterium
GTGGGCCTTCCCCCTGCGGCGTTGGAGGTGGACGCCTTCGTTGCCGATCCCTCCCCAGACGCCTATGAGAAGTTCGTCGATCGGCTGCTCGCGTCGCCGCACTGGGGCGAACACCGGGCCCGCTATTGGCTGGACGCTGCCCGATACGCCGACACCCACGGACTGCACTTCGACAACTTTCGCGAGATGTGGTCGTACCGCGACTGGGTCATCGAGGCGTTCAACCGCAACGTGCCGTTCGACCGGTTCACCATCGAGCAACTCGCCGGCGACCTGATGCCCAACCCCAGCCTCGAGCAGCAGATCGCCTCCGGGTTCAACCGCTGCAATATCACAACCAACGAAGGGGGGACGATCCCGGAAGAGAATCTGGTGTTCTACACGCGCGATCGCACCGAGACGACTTCCCAGGTATGGCTTGGACTGACGGCCAACTGCGCGGTGTGTCACGATCACAAGTTCGACCCCATCAGCCAAAAGGAGTTCTACCAACTATCGGCGTTCTTCAACAACTCGACCCAGGGGGCCATGGACGGCAATATCAAGGACACGCCGCCGGTGGTCGTCGTGCCGCCGCCGCAGGACCGTGCGCGCTGGGATTGCCTTGCCAAGGAGTTGGCCGAGACGCGCAAACTGGTCGAGACGCGCAAGCAGTCGGGGAGAGCGGATTTCGATCAGTGGCTGGCAAAGACCCACGCGGACGCCGTCGCCGCGCAAGTCCCGTCGCAGATGCTCGTGCTGCACGCATCCCTCAGCGAGGGCGATGGCAGCGCGGTTCACCTGCTCGTCGACGGCAAAAAACAGGACGTGTCATTGGGATGGAAGCCCGACTGGCAACCCGGGCATGTGGCGGCCAAGGCGTTCCGACAGCCGGCGGGCCGGACGCTCGAAATGCCTCAGGTTGGCGATTTCGAGAAGGACCGCGCATTTTCCTTCGGCGTTTGGGTCAAGCTGGCCAAAGACCGGACGAGCGGTGCGATTCTTGCCCGCATGGACGACCAGAAGGACTTTCGCGGGTGGGACCTGTGGGTCGAAGGCGGGCGCGTGGGATCGCACATCATCAGCAAGTGGCCCGACGATGCCCTCAAGGTCGTCACCGCCGACCCCATCCAGCCCGATCAGTGGCGCCACGTGTTTGTCACCTACGACGGTTCGGGCAAGGCGGGCGGCGTCGCGGTCTACGTGGACAGCCAACGGCGTAACGTGACGGTCCAGGCCGATCGGCTGAAGGGGACCATCCGCACTGGCGTTCCCTTGGCGGTCGGACAACGCCGTACTTCTTCCCGCGTCGAAGAGATGGCGATCCAGGACCTGCGGATCTACGGACGCCTGCTCGCGGCGGACGAAGTCGAACGGATTTTCCGGGGCACGCGGGCCACGTGGCTTCTGGCCAGGCCGGCTGGCCAACGTAGCGAGGCCGACAAGAACGAGTTGTTTCCCTGGTGGCTCAACACCATCGACGAGCCCTATCGCCAACTCGCCGCGCGCCTGGGCGGGTTGGAGAAAGACGAAGCTGCCATTCGGGCACGTAGCACCGTGGCTCACGTGATGCAAGAGCGAAAGGAGCCGGCCAAAGCGCACGTGCTGTTTCGCGGCCAATACGACCAGCGACGCGACGAGGTCCACCCCGGCACGTTCGCTTGCCTGCCGGCGATGCCGCCTCAATTGCCGCGGAACCGCCTCGGACTGGCCCAATGGCTCGTGCGTCCCGAGCAACCGCTGGTTGCCCGGGTAACCGTGAACCGGTTCTGGCAGGAGGTATTCGGCGCGGGCATCGTGCGCACGTCGGGCGATTTCGGCAGCACCGGCGAGGCGCCGACACACCCGGAATTGCTCGACTGGCTGGCGGTCGAGTTCCGTGAGTCGGGCTGGGACGTGAAGAAATTCTTCCGCCTCCTGGTCACGTCGGCCACCTACCGTCAGTCGGCTGCGACAACGCCGGAGAAGCGCGAAAAGGACCCGCAGAACCGGTTCCTCTCGCGCGGCCCTCGATTTCGCATGGACGGCGAGATGATTCGCGACTACGCCTTGGCTGCGGGCGGACTTTGGGTGCCAAAGATCGGCGGACCGAGCGTCAAGCCGTACCAGCCGCCGGGCGTGTGGGAGGCCGTGGCGATGATCGGCAGCGATACGCGCGACTATCGCCAGGACCATGACGAAAGCCTCTACCGCCGCAGTCTGTATACGTTCTGGAAGCGGGCGGCGCCACCCGCTTCGATGGAGGTCTTCAACGGCCCTTCGCGCGAGGTCTGCACGGTGCGCCGCGAGCGGACCAACACGCCGCTCCAGTCGCTCGTAACGCTCAACGATCCGCAGTTCATCGAAGCGGCCCGGCATCTGGCCCAAGTGACGCTGAAGCAGGGCGGCGCGACGGACGCCAGCCGGCTGGAATTCCTCGCCAAGCGACTCCTGGCCCGGCCGCTGAGAGCGGAAGAGACCCCGGTTGTCGAAGCCTCGCTCAAGACCTTGCTCGCGTACTACCAGGGGCATGTCGATCAGGCGAAGGAGCTTGTGGCGGTGGGCGAGTCGAAGCCCGATGCGGCAATTCCGCCGCAGGTCCTGGCCGGCTGGACCATGCTGGCCAACGAATTGATGAATCTCGACGAAGTGCTGAACAAATGAGGCGATCATGAGCCTGTTTGAAGAGTGGGTCCGGTACGAAACGCGCCGCCAGTTTTTCAGCCGCGGGGCGAACGCCGTGGGCTGGGCGGCGCTGATGGCGCTGATGGGCAGGAATGCGACGGGTGAGGCATTTGCCGGCCCCGCGAAGCCCGCCGCCGTCCCCCGGCCCAACCTGGCCCACTTCGCCGGCAAGGCCAAACATGTGATCTACCTGCACATGGTTGGGGCGCCCTCGCAGATCGACCTCTTCGACTACAAGCCCAAAATGGCCGACTGGTACGACAAGGATCTTCCGGACTCGATCCGGCAGGGCCAGCGATTGACGACCATGACCTCGGGCCAGTCGCGGTTCCCCATCGCTCCGTCGAAGTACAAGTTTGCCCAGCACGGCCAGAGCCGCATGTGGGTCAGCGAGTTGTTGCCGTGCACGGCCAAGATGGTCGACGACCTGTGCTTCATCCGCAGCATGCAGACCGAGGCGATCAACCACGAGCCGGCCATCTCCCACATGCAGACGGGAAACCAGATCACCGGCCGGCCGTGCATCGGGGCCTGGGTGTCGTATGGGATGGGATCGCTCAACGACAACCTGCCCACGTTCGTCGTCCTCGTGGCCCGGTCCTCGAACACCGAGCAGGTGCAGGCGATCTCCGCGCGGCTTTGGGCCTCCGGCTACTTGTCGGGCGAACACGCCGGCGTGGCCCTGCGCTCGGCCGGTGATCCGATCCTCTATATCAACAACCCGGCCGGCGTGCCGGCGCAGGTTCGCCGCAACACGCTCGACGGGCTGAAGGCCCTCAACGAGATGACCTATCGCCGCGTCGGCGATCCGGAGACGCATACGCGCATCCAGCAGTACGAGTTGGCCTTCCGCATGCAAGCGAGCGTACCTGAACTGGTCGACGTGTCGCGCGAGCCGCCGTCGACCTACACGCTCTACGGCGACGAGGCGAAGAAGCCGGGCTCATTTGCCCATGCGGCGCTCTTGGCCCGGCGCATGGTCGAGCGGGGAGTGCGGTTCGTGCAGATCTACCACAACAACTGGGACACCCACGCCAACGTGGCCGGCCGCTTGCCAAGCCAATGCAAGGATGTGGACCAACCGTGCTACGCCTTGATCCAGGACCTCAAACGTCGCGGCCTGTTGGGCGAAACACTCGTCATCTGGGGCGGGGAGTTCGGACGCACGATCTACTCGCAAGGCCAACTCAGCCGCGACAACTACGGCCGCGACCATCATCCCCGGTGTTTCACCCTGTGGATGGCCGGCGGCGGAATCCGCCCGGGAACGATCTACGGCGAGACCGACGATTTCTCCTACAACATCGTCCGGGACCCGGTTCACGTGCGCGATTTCCACGCCACGATCCTGCACCTGCTCGGGTTCGATCACGAGCGGTTCACGTTCCGCTATCAGGGGCTCGACCAGCGATTGACCGGCGTCGAGCCGGCCAAGGTGATCAAGCCGATTTTGGCATGATCGCACGCTGAATTCTCTTTCGCCCGCAGGACCGCGCAGCAGGGGCGTGTGCGTAAACCCCTGAAACGCTTCCGACCTGGGCGGGTGAAAGGACTAGCTTCCAGCCGCAAGTAATGGTTGCCGTTT
>CAZFKF010000625.1:0-4228 GCA_964518805.1 uncultured Planctomycetaceae bacterium
ATCAAGGACGATTAGTCTGCCCAGGTCAATTCCGCCAATCAGGCCAGCCCATACGCTGCGCGGGTCCCGATCACCGCGCGCCGAGGCTCGTGGACTGCGCCGGCGTTTGCTCGTTGTGGCAGCCATGGTCTTGGGGCTCGTCGGTGGCCTGGATGCCGCCGAGATCGAGCTGCCGAAAACCGACCGCAGTGCGCCGATTGTCGCGTCGGCCCAGACGGCAACCCATTGGACTCAAGGGACCTGCGAGGTCTGGGTGCTTCAAGGAAACTGCCGGATTGCCCAGGGGCGGGACGCGGCTACGAGCAATGAGGCGGTTCTCTGGATCCTGCCACAAGAGCCCGGCCAGAGCAAGCCTCGCACGCTGCTGGCCTACCTCGAGGGCGGCGTGAAGGTTGACGTCGGCCATGGCACGGCCCGCACGAAGCTCACCGACGTGGCGTGGTTCGGCCGGTTCTCCACGGGGGCGTCGATCGACGTTCGCGGCGATCGGGTCGAGCCGCCGGGCCCAACGCCGCCCGCCATCTACGACCGCGGTATGGCGCTGCGCGACGCAGCGGCCGGACTCGTTCAGCAGGCCCAGTACGCCGCGCCGCTGCCGCCGCCTCCACCCACCGACCTGCCGCCCGGCACGCGACGGCTGCGGGTCTTTCCGCGAAGCGACGTCCGATCGCAGATCGAATGGTATCCCGATCGGCAGACGAACCAATGGATCGGGGTCGTCAATGCGGGCGTGAACCTGGTGATCGAAGGGCTCTCGCTGCCACAGAGCGCGAATTTGCCGCGCGCGCTCCGCGCGGAAGACGTGAGCACGATCGACATTTCCACGGATCGCATGGTGATCTGGACCACCGGCCTCGACGAGCGCACGCTGGGCGGCGACCACGTCCAACCCAGCAACGTCCCCCTGGAAATCTACATGGAAGGCAACATTGTCTTCCGCCAGGGCCAGCGCACCGTGTACGCCGACCGGATGTACTACGACGCGACCAACCAGGTCGGCACGGTGCTCAACGCGGAAATCCTCACGCCGGCGCCCAAGTATCAGGGCCTTCTGCGCCTGCGGGCCGAGATGGTCCAGCAGCTTGGCCGTGACGAGTTCTACGCGCAGCACGCGTTCTTCACGTCGAGCCGAATGGGTGCCCCCAGCTACCGATTGGAGGCGGGGAGCATTCGGCTGGAAGATCGCCAGGTGCCGCGCATCGACCCGGCCACGGGGGCCCCCATCGTCGACCCGACGACCGGCGAAGTCGAGACCGAGCCCGATCGCCTGGCCACGGCTGAGAACGCCCTCTTGTATTTGGATGAAGTTCCGGTCTTCTACTGGCCGACGTTCTCAACCAACCTGGAAGAGTCGTCGCTGTACGTCAAGCGCGTGCGTTTCCGGCACGACAGCGTGTTCGGGACCCAGGCCATGGTGGATTTGAACATGTACCAGATCCTGGGCATGCGTCATCCGCCGCAAGGGACCGATTGGGACGCGAGCCTCGACTATCTCAGCAAGCGAGGGCTCGGCCATGGGACCAAGTTTTCGTACCGCCGCGACGAATTCCTTGGACTGCAAGGGCCGGCGGCGGGGTTGTGGGACTACTGGGGCATTCGCGACCGCGGCAACGACGACTTGGGGCTCGACCGCCGCAGCGTGCCTCCGGAGCGGGACTACCGCTACCGGCTCTTCGGACAGCATCGGCAGATGCTGCCCGGCGACGTTCAACTCTCGGCCGAACTGGGCTGGATCAGTGACCGCAACTTCCTCGAGCAGTACTACGAGCGCGAATGGTACGATCTGAAGGACGAGTCGACGGGGCTCGAACTGAAGAAGATCCACGACAACACGTCGTGGAGCATCAGCGCAGACCTGCGGATCAACGACTTCTTCACGCAAACCGATTGGTTGCCGCGGGGCGACCATTTCTGGCTCGGCCAATCGCTGCTCTGGGACCGCCTGACCTGGTCCGAGCACACGAGCCTGGGTTACGCCCAGTTCCACACGCTTTCGGCGCCCGGTCCGGCCCAGAACCCGGGCAACGTCTTCCGCTACCTGCCGTGGGAAGTCGACTCGGGCGGCAATCCCGTGACGGACAGCGGGATGCGATTCACCACGCGGCACGAAGTCGATCTCCCCTTCCAACTCGGCGTGGTCAAGGTCGTGCCGTACGCCCTGGGCGAGTTTGGGCACTGGGGCGAAGACCTCAATGGCCAGCCGCTCGACCGGCTTTACGGGCAGGTGGGCGTGCGGGCCAGCGTGCCGGCGTGGCGCGCCGATCCGACGGTCGAGAGCGTGCTCTGGAACGTCCACGGCCTGGCCCACAAAGTGGTGTTCGAGGCCGAGTTCTCGTACGCCGACGCCAACCGCGACATGACGCTCCTGCCGCTCTACGACCCGCTGGATGACGACAGCATCGAGGCATTCCGCCGCCGGTTCGTGCCCAACACCTTTGCGGCTCCGCCGGGCAGCATTCCGCCCACGCCCGCGATCCCGCTGATGTTCGACGAGCGTTTCTACGCCCTGCGCGCGGGCATGGCGGGATGGGTGACCGCCGCAAGTCCCGAGATCGCCGGCGACTTGACGGCTTTTCGCCTGGGCATGCGCAACCGCTGGCAAACCAAGCGCGGGAAGCCCGGCGAAGCGCGAATCGTCGATTGGATCACCTTCGACACGAACTTCACGATCTTCCCTGACAAGAATCGCGACAACTTCGGCCAACTGCTGGGACTATGGGACTACGACGCGCGCTGGCAGGTGGGCGACCGCTTCGCGCTGCTCAGCAGCGGCATCTTCGATTTCTTTCCCAACGGCCAGCGGATCGTCAGCGTGGGCGGTTTTTTGGACCGGCCACCCAAGAGCGGCCTGTACGTGGGCGTGAACGTGCTCGACGGCCCGGTCAGCAACACAGTGCTCTCGATGTCGTACAGCTACCGCATGAGCGAAAAGTGGGTATCGGCGGTCAGCGCGTCGATCGATTTGCGGCGACAGGGCAACATTGGCGAGAACGTGACCATTACGCGGGTGGGCGAGTCGTTTCTCGTCAGCGGCGGATTTCACGCCGACGTGAGCCGCGGTAGCTACGGGGCGCTGTTTACGCTGGAGCCGCGCTTCTTGCCCAAGACCCGCTTGGGCCAGGCCGGCGGCGCCCGCATTCCCACGGCCGGCGCCATGGGACTCGAATAGCGGAGAATTGCCTCCCTTCTGCGCTCAGGCCCCGGAGAAGGCCGTAAAGCACCGATCGGCTGTCACGTCGGGCACAGGCGGCAGCCTCGATGGCATCGTAATACGTCGCGCGAACGGGTCCGCCCGCACGATCGATGCTCTCGGCGACGGGAAGTCCGTCAAGCCGCGCCAAAGTCGTTTGCGAACCGATCCTCCGCGCACTAGCCTTGCCGGGGCGCTTCCACAGTCTCCCCCCGCCGGAGATTCTCGGGCACGCGCGTACGGAAGTCGCGTGCGAGTCGAGGTGCAGGGTATCTGCGATATGATGTCCGCGCGGCCGATCCTGAAGATACGTCTTGAAGAAATACTCGCCGGGGCGCAGTTGCACGCCTTGCGGCAGAGCGGAATTCCACTTCTGCAACTGGCGCAAGACCCGACCACGGGTCCCACGGAATTCGCCGTGCCCATCGAGTCGGACCCTGGTCTGGCGTGTCAAGTGCTGCGGTTCGTCAATTCCTCGTTCTTCGGCTTTGCCGAAGAGATATCGAGCATCCGGCTCGCCATCGCGCTGGTGGGTATGCGGACGATCAAGCACTTCATTCTTTGGAGCGCGGTGTTCAGCATGATGCCCGATCCGCAATGCGGGCCGTTCGACCTGAAGACGTTGTGGCAGGATTCGCTGCGCCGCGCGCTGTTCGCCAGACTCGTGGCCAGGCTTCTGGGCGTGAAAGAGGCGGAGGAGGCGTTTTCGGCCGCGCTACTCCAGGACATTGCCGTGCCGCTGTTGGCCAAGGAACTGCCGGACGTCTATGCCACGCTCCTCACCGCTCGGGAAGAGCGGCGGTTGCGATTGTCGACCTTGGAACGCTACGCGTTCGGCTGGACGCACGCCCAGGCCGCAGCGATCGTTGCGCGTCAGTGGCGTCTGCCGGACGGCCTGGCTTTTCTCATCGAGAACCATACTGCCGACCCGGGAATCAACGGCCCTTGCGAACGCAATCCGCTGCTGACGGCCGTTGCGATGTCGGCCTTGCTTCCTGCGGTGACCGATCCGATGTGGCACGATGCCGGTGCCTTGGA
>CAZFKF010000626.1:0-4226 GCA_964518805.1 uncultured Planctomycetaceae bacterium
ACCGAGAAGATGAAGGCCCTCATCAACGGCTGGCGTCAGCTTTGGGGCAGCGAACTGCCGTTCTACTTCGTGCAGATCGCGCCCTTCCCCTACGGCAACGAGAACCCGGTCGTGCTCGCCGAGTTCTGGGAGGCACAGTCTGCGGCGTTGAAGATCCCCAATACCGGCATGGTGGTCACCAGCGACATCGGCGACTACAACGACATCCATCCGAGGAACAAGCAGGAAGTCGGCCGCCGGCTCGCATTGCTGGCGCTGAAGAACGTCTACGGCCAGAACGACGTCGTCTGCTCCGGCCCGACCTTCAAATCGATGGCCTTGGAGGGCGACAAGATCCGCGTCCGCTTCGACAACATCGGCAGCGGACTCGCCTCGCGCGACGGCAAGCCGCTGGACTGGTTTGAGATCATCGGCCCTCAGACCGACTGGACCAAGGCCGACGCCGCCATCGAAGGCGACTCGGTGGTGCTTTCCTCCGACAAGGTCAAGGCGCCCGTGGCCATGCGCTTCGCGTGGGACAAATCCGCCGAGCCGAATCTGATGAACAAGGAGGGACTGCCGGCTTCGGCGTTCCGCAGCGGCAAGGAGCCGCAGATCGACATTCTCTCCCTGAAGGTTCCGGAATCCAAGGACTACGAGCTGCTCTACGCCCTCGACCTCGCCAAGGCCAGGCGCGACATCGTCTACGACGTGGACCGCCGCGCTCAAATCGCCGGCCCGATCGACCGCGTGGCCTATTTCCTGGAATTGCGCAAGCGAGGCGAACCGGCGCAGTGGGTGTATGTCTCGATGGACGCCTTCGCCACCGATCCGGCCAAACTCGGCGTGCCCACGGTCGCCTCGAAGGCGAGGTTCCAGACGCCGGTCGCCCGGATGAACGTCCTCTCCAACGTCCCGGGCATTGCCGTCGGCACCGGGCTGTCCGGCAACATCGAGTTCTTTCCGAACAACTACGGCCCGCTCAACGCCGCCAAGGTTCCCAACGCCTCGGACGCCATTTGGGATTTCGGGGATCAGATCGCGGACCCCGAAGACGGCTACGGCTGCATGCAGGTGCACCACTTCGCCGCCAAGCAGACGATCTTCGCCTTGAACAACTGGAAATCCGGCCCGGGAGCCGATCTCGGCATCGGCAACAGCGACCCCAACGCCAGCGCCGGACGCACGATCGACTGGACTTTCAACAGCAACGCTTCCCAATACACCATCAAGCAACTGAAAGTGCTCGTGCGGCTGAAGAAATAGGGCCGCTGGGCAACCAGGCCCGTCCCGCGTTCAGGCGGCTCGATCGGTGCGGCGTCGGATGGGGACAGCGCCGGTTCGAACCGCCGCCGGGCGAGGAATCGGAATGCCTTCTGGCTCGGCCGCCGGTTGGGTTTCGACGGGTACGTTGCGAACCGAACGCATGCTCTGGAGGAAACGCAGGAAGCAGGGCATGACCAAGCCGCTAAGCAGATTGCAGGTCATGCCCAGGGTCAGCACGCGGCCCAAGCTGTAGATTCCCTGGTGGCTGGCGATCATCAGGCTACCGAAGCCGATCATGTTCATCAGCGTGTTGACCACGATGGCCGTGGCCGTCGAGCCGCTCATCCGGTAGGGGGCCGGCTCGCGGTGGTAGTCGTGCACGATGTGGACGCCGATGTCGACTCCCACTCCGAGGATGAGGGGCAACACAATCATGTTGGCTGGATTGAGCGGGATGCCCAGCAGGCCCATCAGGCCGAAGAGCTGGAGCATGGCCAGGGCCAGCGGCACGAGGGCCAGGGCCGTGGCGCGGATGCTGCGAAAATCGAGGTAGACCATGGCGGCGACCATCACCAAGGCATACCACGCGGCCTGCTCGTAGCTCCGCTTCATCCGCCGCGACGATTCGTAGACCTGCATCGGGTTGCCAGTGGCGTTGCTGTCGACGCTCCGCACCTCCTTGATGAACGTCTCCATCGACTCCATGTTCCACACGTCGGCCTTGCTGTAGATCTGCATCAGGTGCTGGCCGGTGCGTCCGACGAAGCGCGAGACGAGCCCTTCGGGCAGGTCGGTGAACCGGGGAGGCTCGGGATCGGCCGCGGTGCGAACCGCATGCAGACGCCGGATCAAGTCGTTGGCCATGGCCCGCTGAAACTCCGAGAGCCGGCGGAAGTACTCTTGCTCCGGAAGCCGGGCCACGAGGTTGCGAACCGCTTCGAGCGACTGCGTCTCGGCGGCGCGGCCGGCAGCGGCCATGAACTGCTGCAACCGCGTGAGGACGCGATCGAGCTGGGCGGGCGGGATGACCGGGATGGCCGGAGCCGCTTGCGGCAAATCGGCCAGACGGCGGTAAATGCGTTCGATGATCGGGCGTTTCGCGTCCTCGTTGTCGGGCAGGCAGGTGGCGATCTCCCGCACCCGATCGACCGACGGCAGGGCGAGGAATTCCTTCTTGCGGGCCACAAGCTCCTCGCGCGTGGCGGCAATCGACACTGCGTACGACGCGCTGCGCTTGCTCTGCTTGAGAAGGTGCCTTTCCAAGGCCACGCTTTCGAGGCCCACGGGCTGGAGGTTCAGCAGGTTATGGTCATACCACAACCCGCCAATGCCCACCGCGAGCACCGCCGTCCCAATCAGGAACGACACGGTCAGCAGGCGGGGCCTTTCGAGCAGGGGCTTCAGCCAGACGTAAATATCCAGGGGCGGCGGAACGCGTTTCGGCGGCCAGCGGCAATCGCACCACTGGATCATCGCCGGGAGCACGGTGAGGGCCGCGATCCAGCAGAGCAGAATTCCTCCGCCGGCCACGATCCCCAACTCGGCCACGCCCGGAAAATCGGTCAGACCAATGACGAAGAACGCCAGTGCCGTGCTCAACGCGCCGGTGGTGATGCCGGGGCCCACGCTCCTTGCCGTCTCCAGCAGGGCGGCTCGCGTCGAAGGCATTTCGCCGCGGAGCCGCAGATACTGGGCGATGTGATAGACGCCGAAATCACTTCCCAGCCCGATGACGATCGTGCCGAACGCACTGCTGAGGATGTTCAAGTGTCCGACGGCCAGGACGATGTAGCCGAACGCCCAGGCCATCGGCAGCATCAAGGCAATGATGGCCATCAGCGGATGGCGGAAGCAGCCGAAGCCGGCCACGTAGAGCAGCGCCACGCCGACGAAGGACAGGATGCCGGCCTGCGTCATCGCCGCGGCGCTCGATTCCATCTCGTCGTTTTCCATGACCGGCAGGCCGGTCAGCCCAATCTTGGTTTCGGGATGTCCGGCCCGAACCTGGGCCACGATCTCGCGCAGCAAACCAAGCGACTTGGCATACTCGGCGAAGTTGCCGCCCTTCTCCTTGGTCAGGCGGAGCATGATCAGGCCGGTTGGCTCGCCGCCGGTGAGCATGTAGCCGTCGGGCATCTCCTCGCCGTTCTGGGTGACGGGCGCGGGGATCTCGGGCCAGGGCGAGCGGTATTCGCCCGCTTGACTCAAGGCCGCGGCAAGGATTCCCAGGGCCCGGGACTGCTCCGGCTGGGCACTCTGGATCGTCTCGCGCAGTTGTTGCACGTCGCCGCGCTCCAACTGGGCGCAGAACCACGCCAGTTGGCCGCCGAGGTTCAAGGCGGACCACTGGCGGCGGAGCACGGGGTCGGCCTCGCCCAAGAACGCCTCGATGTCGCGCAGGTCCCGCAGATCGAGGTAGTACAAGCCCTTGCCCTGGAGCTTCGCCCGGTCCATCTTGTAGAACACCGCGTGGAAACGCTCCGGCGCGCGGAGCACCTTGGCGGCGATCTCCTCGACCACCGGCTCGATCGTCTGCCGGTTCTCTCCTTGGACGACGACGATGACGTCTTCCTGTTCGCCGAACTCCCGGGTGTAGTCGAGCCAGAGGCGGGTGTACTCGCTCTTCGGATCGAGCAGGTCCGAACGGCTGGTGTGAAATTTGAGCCGGGTCTGTGCGAGGCCCATCGCCCCAACGGCCAGCAGGCTCGACACGATGATCGTCGTGAGCGGGAAACGAATCACCAAGGCCGTCATCGCCCGAAGGGCAGTCCCCAGCGACAGCACGTTGGCCCGCGGGCTCGGATCAGAAGTTGCGCGGTCTTCAGTCATTCCTATCCCGATGCGCCAGGCGCTCGAATGTTCTCACTCTCCAGAGTCGAGCGAACAGTCCGAGTCGGAAGCGCGCTGCTGCGCTGGACGGTCTTCTCGGTTGTCGTGGCGGCCCAAAAGAGGCCGTCGTGCTGCAAGTCTCCCTACTGCAG
>CAZFKF010000627.1:0-4226 GCA_964518805.1 uncultured Planctomycetaceae bacterium
GGTCTTGCCCTGGAGTTTCACGTCGAACAAGCGAACCCCGGGCCGGTCGTTGTCCGGATCGGAGAAGCCCAAGCGCACGCCGTAGACCGCCGTGCCGTCACCACGCCCGAGGATGGGAATGGCACAGCGCGTCAGCCCGCGAGCGGCTGAAGTGAACAGCCATGGATCCTTTGCTCCCGAAATGGGGGTGTAGAACGAACTTCGCGCCTCGAAGGCCCCGCCGGACACGAAGGCCGTATCGAGTTTCAATTGCAGCACGAGCGATCCGGTGGGCCGCGGGTAGCCAAGCCAGAGTCTTCCCGACTCGTCGCGGCGGTCGCCGGCAGCGCCCAGGTTGATCGCCAGGCGTTGGACGGGCGTCATGGGGCCGGGCGAGCTGAAATAGCCCCACCCCTTCTGCGCACCGGCCGGCTTGAAGGCCACGGTGCACATATTGGGAAACGGGCACATGCACCCCGCGCTGGCCTCAGGAACCAGCAGCAACCCGCCCGCCGGCAGGAAGTTGATCCAACAGCCAGGCCGCTGTGCGCCGAAGTGCATCGTGCCGTAGTCCGCCACCAAATCGTAATAGCCCAGGCACCACGAGCGGAAGAACAGGCAATGCGGCGCGGCATTGGGGCAACCACAATGATGTCCGGGCCGGGCGAACTGCCAGCGTTCGGTTTCACCCGTGACGGGGTGAACGCGGGTTCGATCCTTGCCCGTCGCCAGGTCGAACGCCCACGGCTCGGCGTGCAGCGTGTCGCCAACGATGATCGGGCGCACGCGGTATCCGACCGGCTTGGACCACAAGAGCCTGCCGTCCGTGGCGTCAAGCACGGCCACACGCCGGTCCGCAAAGCTGCCGGCGAAGAACTGCTTCCAGTAGTGCCCGTCGAGATACACTCCGAAGACCACGAGCTTGCCGCGACTGGCCATGGCAGCCAGGTTGCCGCCGCCGCAGAAGCCCAGATTCATCGGCTTCTTCCAGACAGTCTGCCCGGTCTGGACGTCGAGGGCCACCACGAGGCGCACGTCCGCCGCGGCCCGCTCCTCCGCGGGCACCGAGGCAAGCAGATCTTCACGCTCGGATTTCGTCGCGTTGCCGTCGATGAACAGCAGCCGTCCGTCGCTCAAGGCAATCGTGTTGTGAGGAATCTGTTTGCCTTCGTACACCCAGCGGGGCTTGCCCGACTCGACGTCGAGCGCGAAGATTCGCTCGCTCACCGTGGGCCGAACGCCCTGGCTTCCGAAGAGGGTATTGCCGGCGCAGGCCACGTAGCCCCAGCGGCGCTTCTTGCGATCGTTTCCGGCGGGCGGGACGTACGTGTTCTTGGTCTGCCCCGTGGCCGGATCGATCCCCAGGCACTGGTCGCCGACGGCAACCAACAGACGCTCGTGCGAGAGAGCCAGGTTGCTGCCGTCGTGCGAAGCGTTGACGCGCATCGCGCCCGGGATTTCTCGATCCCAAAGCTTCACGCCGTTGTAGGCGTCGTACGCCATGACGACGTTCTCGCCCTGGATGAACAACCGACCGTCGATCTCCAGCGGGCCTGCCGCGCGCTCGTGCCGGCTAGCCATTCGGGCCGGCCCCGGGTCGCCGAACCAGAGCACGCCCAAGGGGCCGCGCACCATCTCGTCGTCGCTGCATGCCGTGTTGCCAGGATTGCCGTATTCGTGGGTCCAACTGCCGGCGCCCGGGAGCGGCCCACGCCTGATCGCGGACTGGGCAGCCCCATCGATGAGCATCGTCGATCGTTCGATCCAAGGTGCGTCGGCGATGGCAGCGGAGGATGCCGGTTTGGGCTGAGGCGTGTTCGCGGACTTGCCGAGCCACGGCTCCAGAAACGCGACGCCGCCAAGCGGCTTGAGCAGGCGAAGAGACTCGTCAATCCAACGGGCCGGAAGGGCTTCGCCGACGATCGCCGATTCGGACACGATGAGATTCGCGAAGTAATCGGAATAGGGGAGGTGATCGGACGGCCAATGTTCCACGCAGATCCTCGCGCCGTAGAGCCCGGTGGCATCCACGGCTCGGCGCACGGCGGAGGCCGTGGCAGCATCGGGCGACACGGCGTAGATCATCAATTCGGTTCGCTTGGCCAGTTCCACGGCCAGTTGCCCGGTCTTGCAGCCGAGCACGAGGCAGTAGCCGCGACGGACGCCAGTCTGCTTGACGATTGCGTCGGCCGCCCCGGTGAAGATCTTGCCGTGCGCCGCGTTGTCGAACACGTGCTCGTCGCGAGGCTGGTTCGTCGTACCCGCGGAGGGCGACCCTTCCGGCCCAAAGCAGGAAATGACCCCCTTGTCGGTGCTCGCCACAAGTCGCCCTGCGGCCACGGCGAGTCCCTTGGCCGCGCCGTCGACGGCCGTTTTCCAAAGCGATTTCCCCGAGTTGCAGTCGACGGCCACGATCTGGCCGGCGCCTCCGACGTAGAGCACCTCGCCGGCGAGGACCATCGCATCACTGACCGAGCAAGGAACGTCCCACGGAACGGTCGCCTTGAGCGCCTCCTCGGCCGCCTCGAGTTCCTTCTTCAGCTTCTGCACCTTTGCCGCGTTCTTGTCACTCGACTTGCGGGCTTCGGCCTCGATTTGCGTGCGGAGCGATTCGCATCGGGAGTAGGCCGCCGGGTACGTGGTGCGATCGAGGGCCTTCAGCCGGCTGCCCGTGGCCAGGTAGGCCCGAGATCCGTTCACCACCAGTCTGCGCCCCTCGAAGACAGCGAACGTGTCTCGCTGCGTGTCCTGGCGGTACCCAACGAGCTTCTCGGTCCCGGTATACACGCCGCCGTCGACAAGCATGGCGTAGGTGCCGCCGAAGTTCTTCCCGAAGAACGACTGGAACTTCAGCTTGCCGTCGCGGCGGTCGAAAGCCCCCGGCGACACGCGTCCCATGGGCGCGTAGACCGTGGTTGGCGAGGCCAGCAGGTAGCCTTGCGGCGAGACGGCGCTCTGCGGGGCCTCGCCGCATGAATCGTTACGCCACAGCACTTTGCCGTCATTGGCGTCGGCAGCGTAGAGGAACACGCCCTCGGCGGGAAAGATCCCGGCGCCGAAATAGGCAGTGCCCGCGTCGACCAGCACGCCGGTGCGCACGGGCCACAGGGAGATCATCTTTCCGTGCCCCAGCACGCGGTTGTCGCCGGGTGCGGCCCGGAAACGCCAAGCCACGCTGCCGTCTTCCGTCTTCAGACAGTAGATCCAGCCGTCGTCGGAGCCGAAGTACGCCCGGCCCTTCACGATCGACGGGGCCAACCGGATCGGGCCGCCGGTGATGAAGGTCCAACGGATCTTCCCGCTGGCCAGATCGAGACAATAGAGCTTGTGATCGGCCGACGAACCGAAATAGGCGGCGCCGTCGGCGACGACGACCTGGTCAACGTCGTCGAAGTGCCGCCGCCGGAGTTCCAGGATGCCCTCGACCGGATTGGGCTTCGGATCGCCCCAGGCCGGGCGCGGGGCATAACGCGACTGGAACTTCCAGCACTCGACCAACGGCAGCGCGAGCCTCTCGGCGGTGATGCCGGTCCGGGCCACATCGTGCTGGTAGGTTGGCCAGTCGTCGGCCACGGCCAGACTTGCCCATGCGAAGGCGCCCAGCATGGCAACGACGGCGAAGCGAACCGTCCATGGAGCGTACGCAGCACAAGTTCCGGAAGGAGGAGTCACGGGCGCCAGGCAGCGACCATCTGCCGCCGCCGGTCCAATCCGTCGAGCGATTTCAGCCATGATGCACCCTCCCTCGCGTGATGCGACTGATGATGACACAAGCGGCCCGTCGAGCACGCCCTCATTATGGGAGGATTTCAGGCCGCTGCAAGCGTGCGTGAGACACGATCGCCCTCGCGCGGAACGATTGCGTAGGCCGCGCTGTGCGCGGGCTTCAGCCGCTCACGGGCCGCTGAACTCGATGACGCACGCTCCATGCGCGGGCAAGCGGATCTCGACGCTCGGCCCGTCGGCGTCAAACGGACCGAGAACGGACCGGCCATTCTCATCGATTCGCGAAATGCTGCCGCGCTGCGGCAAGCCGTACGCTGCGCGGTCGAGCGGCAGCGCGAAGCCCATGTCGCGATCGGCGATGCTCGCCAGGGCGACGCCCACGGCGCCGTCCGGGGCTCGCCACGCCGCGATCGTCGCCGTGGGGCAGGACTTGCGGAACGAAGTGATGCCTCCCTCGCGTCCGGCGTAGATCGAAAGGCGGGAAAAATCGATCTCCGCCTGGGGCACGTCGATCGCCGGTT
>CAZFKF010000628.1:0-4221 GCA_964518805.1 uncultured Planctomycetaceae bacterium
ACCGCACCCAAGGCCAAATCTCAAGGCAACCCCCCGAAGACCACGGTTTCGAAAAAGGGCGTCTCGGTCCGACGCAGCGTGACTCTGAATGGCAAGCCGCTGGGAACCCCCGCGAAGATCGGCTTCGGAAAGCCCACGAATGCCGACGACAAGGTGTCCGCGTTCAAGTCCAAGATCTTCTCGGTCAAGGACGACGGCGGCTACAAGGGCCGGCTAGAGCCCGGCCAGTATCGGGTGACGATCCGCTCGACCTACGTTCCCAAGAAGTACTCCTCGCCGCAAACGACCTCGCTCACGGTCGAGGTCAAGGAAGGGAGCAATACCTTCGATTTCGATCTCAAGTCCGACTGACCTGTAGCCTGGTGGTCTGGCTGACGGGTCGGAGAGCCTACCGCGACAATCCCTTCGAGCGGCAAGCGTACGAGGAGACCGGCGGGCAGTGACGCGATCACACTCGGGGGACTGGCTCATGTTCCGGCCCGTTTCGCGTTGCCCTCTGCGAAGCCTGACGGCCGAAAGATGTGCCTGTCCCCTTGGGTGGATTGTCGGTAAGCAGCGGATCGCCCTCGTTCACGGCTTCGCACTGGGCGACCGGGCAACCGGCTTCGACGGTCCGGCCTTCTGGAGGGCCTCCAGAAGCGAGGCCTTGGTGTAGCCGTCGAGGAAGCGGGTCGGGTTGTTCGGGTCACCGGCCGGAAAGATGGCGATCACCGGGACCTGCCGTGCGCCGAGCAGTTCCAGCATCGCAGTGACTTCCGGGCTGTGGTCGGTCCAATCGGCCTTGAGCGTCACCACACCGTTGGCCTGCACCAGCTCGCGCACTTCGCGCGTGTTCATGTACAGGGCCTCCAACGTCTTGCACGTGGCGCACCAGTCGGCAGTGAAATCGACGAGCACGGTCTTGCCCGACGCCAGGAGTCTCTCGAACTCGACCCGCGTCGTGAACGGCTGCCACGGCAATTCGTGCTCGTTGCGGGATTTCGGCTTGGCGTCCCGCGCGCCGGTCTCGCGATCGCCGGACGGAGTCTTGGCCAGACGCAGTCCCACCGCGTGGTCGACCCGCTCTTCGTGCCGGCTGGCCATCACGTCGTGCAGGCTGCGGAAACGCAGGTTCTCGAACCGTTCGGGGACGACGGCCGTCAATCCCGCGAAAAGCAGCACCCAGGCCACGCCGGCCATGGCAACCGCTTCGAGCCACGTGCGGGCCTTCGTGCTGGCGGCCGCGGTGACCGGAGTCCTCGCCACCCACCAACACGCGGCCCACAGCACGAAGAGCAGCCCCAGGGTCGGCACCACGTACGAGGTCTCCAGAAAGGTGAACAGGTAGACCACCGTTCCCAGGAGCACGAAACCCATGACTTGCTTGAACGTGTCCATCCACATGCCGGGCTTGGGGAGGAAGCGAATAAGCGATGGGAAGGCCCCGATCAGCAGATAGGGGCTGGCCATTCCCAGTCCGACGCTGGTGAACACGGCCAGGGTGACGTGCGGCGGCTGATAGAACGCCCACGCCAGCGCCCCGCCCATGAACGGACCAGTGCACGGCGTGGCCAGCAACGTGGTCACGACGCCCTTGAAGAACGCTCCGGTAAAGCCCTCTTGCTCGGCCAAGTGCGAGGCCTGCTGCCCGCTGGCGAACCCCGGGATGGGGAATTCCCACACGCCCAAAAAGCTCAGGGCCATCGTGAACACCAGCGCGGCGATGAAGACGTTGAACCCGGGGCTTTGAAACTGCTGTCCCCAGCCGACGCCGCTGTCGGCCAACGCCAGGGATGGAGCCACCGCAAGCAGGGCGAGGACCCAGAACACCGAAATCAACCCGAGGGCGTAGAACACATTCAGCCAGAACGCGGTCTTGCGATCCTGGCCCGACTGTTCGATGAACGAAAAGACCTTCAGCCCGATCACCGGCAACACACAGGGCATGATGTTCAGAATCAGTCCGCCCAGGAACCCGAACACCAAGTTGGCCCATAACGAGCGATCGTCCTTCTGCTTCTCGATGTTCCGCTTCAACTGGTCGGCACTGAAGACGCCGGTTGGCTGAGGAGGCGGGGCTTCCGCGGCGCCGGCCCGGACCGCGGCCGCCGGGGCTGGCGTTTCCGGACCCAAATTGGCGGTAAAGGCGTAATCCTCCGGCGGAAAGCAACTGTTGGCGTCGCAGGGCTGCGCGTTGACCACACCTTCGATCTTCAACGTCGCGGGATCGACGCCGGGGGCGATCTCCAGCGGGGCTTGCCAGGTGACTGTACCGTCGTGAGTCTCGACGATAAGGTCCTTGAACGCCTCGGGCTGAGTGCCCTTGGCGGGCCGCGGATTCGCCAGGTACTCGCCAACCACACGATAGTCGGTCGACGGCTTCAGGCGGATCTGCGTGCGACGCGGCCCGCCCGGCGCTTGGGTGATCGAGTAGATGTGCCAGCCCGGCTCGATCTTGGCCGTGATCCGCAACTGGCCCGGCCGTCCATCCCGGCCCGCGGTGAACTGGCCGCTGGCCACCACGGCCGACGATGCGCTCTTCGCCGCCGGGGCGAATCCGAAGGCCTTGGTGCCCTTGTCGCCGAAAAGCGTTCCATCAGCGTGGGCCGCAGCCGAATCGATGACGATCGCCACCACGAGGAGGCTGGCGAAAATGACTCGCAAGAACATGGCACTTCGAGGCATATATTTCCCCTCACAACTACAGTCGGCCCAGGCGTCCGTGCGTGCTCCGCAGCAGAAGAACACGCTGCGGGGTACGTTCGCTTCAGCACCCAGGCACTGGCGCCGAAGCGGTCTAGTGGTGTAGATTCCGATGAGGCCATTCTAGATACAAATGCCCTGGGCGGGCTACCCGCCTCGCCATGAGTCCGTGGCGAGGGGCAGACTTCGGTAGACAGCCAGTGCGTTCCCCTGGAGGAATGCGAAAATGAAATGTATGGGAAAGGTGGGGCGTAATAGAATCTGGGGGAATACGCGTCGCGGCGAGATGGAGGCGGGAAGGCTGGGTGACAAGGGATATATAACAGGAGTACACAGTTGGGGGGGGCGGCCGGTCACGCCTGATCGCCAATCCCGTGTCGCACGATGCGGCCCTCGGCCATGTAGATGACGTCTTCGGCGATGTTTGTGGCGTGATCGGCCACGCGTTCCAGGTTGCGAGACACCGCCAGCAGGGTCAGCAAAGCAGGCACCTTGCTGACGTCGCGCTGCATCATGGTCTCAGCCTTCTGGCGGAACTCGCGTTTCATCTGGTCGACTTCGTTGTCGCGGGCACAAACGCTGTTGGCCAGCGTCGGATTGAGATTGACCAAGGCGTCGAGACTGTCGCGAAGCATGGACTGGGTCTTCTCCCACATGCCCGCCAAATTGAATGGAATGTCGATCGCCCCTTGAGAAGCGAACGAGATCGCTTTGCGCGCGATGTTCACGGCCAGATCGCCGATCCGCTCCAGGTCGCTGTTGATCTTCAACGCGGCCACCAGAAGCCGGAGGTCGGCAGCCACGGGCTGGTGAAGGGCCAAAGTCTTGAGACACTCTTCTTCGACGTCCACTTCACGGTGGTCGAGTTCGATGTCCCGTTCCTCGACCCGGCGAGCCATCTCCGTATCCCGCTCCAGGAGGGCCTGAACCGCGGACTGCACCTGTTCCTCGGCCAGGGCGCAAAGCGAAAGCAATTGTCGCTTGAGCCGCTCGATTTCCCGCTGCAAGTGGACCGACATGTCTGCTGCTCCGATTGCCCGAATGACGTTCGATCAAGTGTACTCCCGGGATTGTTCGCCGATCAATACGGAAACGGTGTGCGTTGTGTTAAAACCCGCTGACCGCGCAGCACGCCGCACAGGTATCGATGACGCCGGCACAGGTCGCGACGATACGGGCACGGGCCGGCATCGCGGCGCTTCGGTTGGCCGGCTTCGAAGGCACCGGCGTTCGCGGTGGCGACGAACGCCGCAGCACTCGGTTTCGCCGCCCGATCCCTAGCGGCCACAGCCTTCCCAGGCCCGTTTGTCCATGGCCTCATGGTACACCAGGCGTGGTCCAATTTGCTGGAAAAAGACCACCTTGCCCAGGAAAGGGCATGGGGGCCCTATCGACCGAAAGGATGCTTCGAGGTACGATTCAAGGCGTCGCCCTTCCTCTTCCGAGTGCACCCCTCCCGGCCGCTGGCCGATGTTCTGGGCTCTCATCAGGATACTTCGAGACGCATGGCCAAACGAATACGGCAGAAATCGCTTTTCG
>CAZFKF010000629.1:0-4216 GCA_964518805.1 uncultured Planctomycetaceae bacterium
TGCTGGAAGCACGGTTGGACAAGCCAACCGTGGCACCCGTAAACTCAATTTGGACTGACCACTAGTCCCCTGCCCCCTAGTCCTTCGTTACGTCGTCCGGCTCGAACGCCTTCTGGGCCGCCTCGAAGACAGCGCGAAGCGGCACCTGCTTCTCCACGGCCACCTGTCGGCACGACTCGAACTCGGGGGCAAAACGCGGCGGGCCGTCGCCAAACCATCCTACCTTCCCGGCGATCTTGCCCCAAGAGGTGTCGACCAGGTGTTCCTTGCGCCGCAGCACGTGCCGGAAGACGGGCCATCGGCGAATGCCCAGCGTGGTCGTTTCGGTGAAGAGGATCGCTTCGACCGCGTCCAAGTGCTCCGCGCGACACAGTACCGAGAGCGTGATGCCCGGCCGGTTCTTCTTCATCTGGATGGCCGCAGTAAAGACGTCCAGCGCCCCCGCGTCCCAGAGCCGGCCGATGGCGTGGCCCACCAGTTCGCCGCTGATGTCGTCGAGGTTGGTTTCGACGACCCAGACTTGCGGGCCGGATTCGGCCTCAGACACGCGACCTACCAACAGGCGGAGCAAGTTGGGTTGCGTCTCCAGGTCGCGCTGGCCTGCGCCGTAGCCGATGCGTTCGATCGTCATCTCCGGCATCGGCCCAAAGCCGTCAGCCAACGTGGCCACGATCGCCGCGCCGGTGGGCGTGGTCAACTCGCTTTGCACGGACGACGGCGCCAGGGGAATGCCTCGCAGAAGTTCGGCCGTGGCTGGGGCGGGCACGCTGCACTCGCCATGGGCGATGGTGATCTTGCCTCCTCCGGTAGGAATCGGGGAAACCATCATCCGCTCGGCTCCCAACAGGTCCCACGCCACGGCCGTACCGACAATGTCCGCGATCGAGTCGGCCGCTCCAACCTCGTGGAAATGCACCTTTTCGACGGTGGTGCCGTGCACCTTGGCCTCGGCTTCGGCGAGCTTGGTGAAGATCCGCACCGCGATTTCCTTTTGCCGCGCAGAAATCGCAGCCTGATCGATCATCGCCGTGATGTGATGAAGGTGGCGGTGCTTGTGTTCGGGCTGATACTCAACGCGAACCTGAGTCGCACGAAACCCCTTCTTCTTGACCGGATCGGCCACAATCCGACAGCCCGACAGTCCCAGCGACTGGATCGCATCATTCAACGTTGCCAGATCGATCCCGACATCGACCAAGGCCCCCAACATCATGTCGCCGCTGATTCCCGATGCACAGTCAAGGTAGGCAAGTTGCATAAATCTCGACGTTTCGACTCCTGTTTGTCCGCGATCCGACGTTGACCTGAGAATGCAGCTTCGCTAGAGTGCCGCCTCCCATACTCCACCCGCATATTCCAGCAGGAAAACGGCATGGCTGCAACCCAGAAGCGACCGTCGCCGAGAAAGTCGGTGGATATCTGGGGAGAGATCAACTCGCCCATTCGGGTAGTCTTCATCACGAATCGGCAGCGGACGGGCGGTTGGCTCGCCGAGGCGTTGGCGGCCGAGAATGCCCGCCGGGTGGTCTTGGAAGAAGTGGCTGGGGGCGCCGCCGGCCTGGCCCGGCTCCGTGACGAGGCCTTCGATGCCTTGCTCTTGAGCCACGAGCCCGGCGAACTCGACGCCATCGACCTGGTGGCCGGCTGCCGAGCGGGCGGGGCCGACGAGGCGATCATCGTGCTGGGCAATCAGAGCGAGCAGGAGATGGCAGCCTGCTGCTTCGAGGCCGGGGCCGATGCCTACGTGTGTGCCCATACGACCACGACGCGCAACTTGTTGTGGATCGTGGCGCGGGCCGTCCAGCGGCATCAACTCGTCCGCGACAATCGACGCTTGAACCTGGCCGAACGTCAGCGTCTTCAACGCGAACGCGACGAGGCCGATCGGCTCCTCGTTCAGCAGAGGGCCTTGATTTCGGATCTGGAGGCGATTCAACGCCGCGGCATGCTCCGACCGGCGCCCGCCGCGCCGCCGCACGGCGAGACCGAGGCGCAGCGGGCCATTGCGGCCAGCCGCGCGCCGGCCGAAAACGTTCCGACCGGATTGCCCAAGGAACTGATCCAGCACTATCGCGACTTGCTGCGGGCCTACGTGATCATGGGGTCCGGCAACCTGGCAGCCGACATGAGCCGGTTGGCCGACCTTCTGACCACGGCCGGTGTCTCGGCCCGACAGACCATGCAGTTGCACCTTCACGTCCTGGAAGAACTGGTCAACGGCCTCGGCGCCCGCAGCACGCGGCACGTCATGACGCGGGCCGATCTCTTGGCCCTGGAGATGATGATCCACTTGGCCGAAGGCTATCGTCATCGTTACCAGGAGCGTGTCCACCCGCCCATCCAACGGTTGCTCCCCGGCTTCGGCAAGCCGCTGCCCCGGGCAGCGTGAAGACGTCTCCGCCCGTTGGACTGCCGCCGGGCTTCCTGCGAAGTCTTGCGGCTGTCGCCTCGGCTCACCTCGGGCCTGTTTCGGCGATGATCGATCTGGCCGTCTGCGGCGTCTTGACACGCGGTGCGCCCGCGGCGGAGAATGGGCGAACCTCGGGCCTGAGCGTCTCAGGCGGGCGTGCAGTGCATCTTCACCTTGACGAGCAAAGGGAAACAGGGCCATGACCGGAACGTCGCCATCGTCGCGTCCAAGTCCGCGGAATTCCTCACGGCGGGAGTTTCTCGCCCTAAGCGGCAAGGTGGGCGCCGCCTCGGCGTTGGCCGGCGTGGCAATCCCGCACGTCCATGCCGGCGAGGACAACACCATCCGGTTGGCCATCGTGGGCTGCGGCTCGCGCGGAAGCGGCGCGGTGGGCAACGCCCTTTCGGCCCCCGGCGGTCCGGTGAAACTGATCGCCATGGGCGATTTGTTCGCCGATCGCCTGAACGGATCGCACAAGGCCCTTTCGGCGGAGTTCGGCGCCAAGATCGACGTCCCGCCCGAACGCCGCTTCGTGGGCTTCGACGCCTACCGCAAGGCGATCGACTGCCTGCGTCCGGGCGACGTGGCCCTCTGCACCACGCATGCCGCCTTCCGCCCGACGCACGTCGCCTACGCCGTCGAGAAAGGCGTACACGTGTTCATGGAGAAGAACTTTGCGCCCGACCCGGCCGGCGCGCAGCAGATCCTCAAGGCCGGCGAAGCCGCCGAGAAGAAGAACCTGAAGATCGCCGCCGGGGTGATGTGCCGCCACAGTTCGGCCCGGCAGGCGCTCATCCATAAGATGCGCGACGGCGCGATGGGCCAGATCCAACTCATCCGGGCCTACCGCATGGACGGCGGCGGGCCCATGGGCCCGTTTCCCAAGGGAGAGAATGAACTGCTGTGGCAGATCCGCCGGGCATACTGCTTCAACTGGGCCTCGGCCGGCCTGTTTCTCGAACTGATGATCCACCAGATCGACGAATGCTGCTGGATCAAGGACGCCTGGCCGGTGACCGCGCACGGCGTGGGCGGAAGGGCCGCCAACAGCCAGGACGCCAGCCAGAACCTCGACAGCTACGCGATCGAATACACCTTCGCCGACGGCGCCAAGGCCATGGTCACCGGACGCTACATCGCGAACTGCTACAACGACTTCGCCACGTTCGTGCACGGCGCCAAATGCGCTGCGCAGTTTTCGGGCAACATCCACGCCCCCACCGTGCAGATGTACAAGGACCAGCGAATCGCTGCCAACAACGTTGATTGGAAGCCCGAACCCGAACGCGTCAACCCCTGGCAGGCCGAGTGGAATTCGCTCCTGGACGACATCCGCAACGACCGCCCGCACAACGAGGCCCGGCGCGCTGCCTATTCGACCTTGGCCGCGATTATGGGCCGCGCGGCGGTCCATTCGGGGAAGATCATCACCTGGGACGAGATCATGGCGTCGAAATTCTCGTTCTGCCCGAACGTCGCGGGCCTGACCCAAGACAGTCCCGCCCCGATTCAGGCCGACAAGAACGGCCGCTACGCAGCCCCGGTGCCCGGCCAGTACACGGAGGTCTAACGGAATCGCCGGTGCGTAACGCATGATGCGCAGCGCGTAGGTTATGCTTTAGCATATCCAAATCTCGCGTCGCGTCATGTTGCGACGGCGCGTGGCCCGCAAGAGGTTATGCTCCATTATAACCTCTTGCGGGCGGTTACCGATACCCCTGCTTGGTCAGTTCCACCACGCGGTCGGCGTCCCTCTTGAGGATCACCCCTGCCCCGGCGTCGACGTTGGAGGGCTGAATGCCGTAG
>CAZFKF010000630.1:0-4209 GCA_964518805.1 uncultured Planctomycetaceae bacterium
GGCAGGGCTTTTCACTTCGCCAAGAACTGTGAGAACTGGCCGAGCCATCGAAGATCGGCATGTTCGCGAACACACCTCCTGAACCTCCTGCCCGACACTTGTCCGTGGGGGTCTGCTTGTCTAGAATCGCTTGAATCACGCAAGGAAGAACCGCGAAGAACAAGCCGAACAGCGCGACTCGAAGCCAGACTTTTTCATTCTCACCCAGGACGAACTGCCGTGGCCGCGTCCAACTGCGCCCCCTCTCTGGGGCAGTACGAGTTTCTCCTTCGCCGGCTTCATTCGCTGACCGGGTTGTTTCCCATCGGGGGCTATTTGGCATTTCATCTGGTGACCAACGTCTCGATTGTGGATGGGGTGGAAGTCTACCAACGGCGGGCCGATCAGATTCACGAATTGGGCGTCACCACGGTCGTCCTGCTTCTGGAATGGCCGATCATCTTTCTGCCGATCCTCTTCCATGCGATCCTCGGACTGGTGATCGTCTGCCGAGGAAAGCGCAATCTGGCCAACTATGCTTACACCGGCAACATCCGCTACACGCTCCAACGCTGGACCGGAGTGATTGCGTTTCTGTTCATCTTCTGGCATGTGTTCCACATGCACGGGTGGTTCAAGGCCTCTTGGTGGATCGACTACGTGGTTCGGCCGTTGGGCGGGGCGAGATTCGACCCGGCCAATGCCTACACCGCCGCCGAGGCGATTCAGGCTTCCGTCGTCGTGCAGATCTTGTTTGCGGTCGGTGTCTTGGCCAGCGTCTACCATTTTTCCAACGGCTTGTGGACGATGGGGATCACCTGGGGCGTCTGGACGAGTCCACGGGCCCAACGCTGGGCAAACATCCCCTGCGCGGCGGTCGGCGTCTTCTTGGCCGTCGTTGGTTTGGCGTCGCTGGTCGGGATGGTCCGAGCCCAGAGGCCCGGTCCGGACGCCGTGCCGCGAACACCCCACGCACAGCAGGCTGTGCCTCAGCAGGAGAGATCGGTGGGGTGGGGCTCCGGAGCCGTCTCGGACCGCGCGCGCGAGCCCTCCAACGAGACGAGGAGATACTGATGGCGAAACGTCGGGTGGCGGTCGTGGGTGGCGGCCTGGCCGGATTGGCGGCGGTCATGAAGCTCGCCGAGTTGGGCATCGACGTGGACTTGTTCAGCCTCACGCCCGTCCGGCGGTCCCACAGCGTCTGTGCCCAGGGCGGCATCAACAGCGTCAACAGTCTCACACGGCAACTCGGCGACAACGAGTGGAAGCACTTTGAAGACACGGTCTACGGCGGCGACTTCCTGCAGCACCAGCCGCCGGTGAAGGAGATGACCGAGTGGGCCCCGCGGATCATCGACCTTATGGACCGGCTGGGCGTGACCTTCAACCGTACGCCGGAAGGCTTCCGCGATCAGCGGCGTTTCGGGGGCACGCTGTTTGCCCGCACTGCGTTTGCCGGAGCGACGACCGGCCAGCAACTCCTCTATGCGCTGGATGAACAGGTCCGGCGTTGGGAGGTTGCCGGCAAGGTGGTCAAGCACGAGCACTGGGACTACCTGGGCCCCGTCCTGGACGACCAGGGCGTCGCCCGGGGGTGCGTTGCCCAGGACATGGTGACGATGGAGATTCGCGTCTTTCCGGCGGATGCCCTGGTGATTGCGTCGGGCGGGTGCGGACTGATCTTCGGCCGTTCGACGATGTCGATGGCCTCCAACGGCAGCGCCACGAGCCGGACGTACCAGGCCGGCGCACGGTACGCCAATGGCGAGTTCATTCAGGTACATCCCACGGCGATCCCCGGAGCCGACAAGCTCCGGCTGATGAGCGAGAGCGCGCGCTGCGAGGGGGTGCGGATCTGGGTGCCCCGCAAGTCCCAGGATCCTCGCCCTCCGAGCCAGATCCCCGAGACGGAGCGTTACTACTTTCTCGAAGATCGCTATCCGAAGTACGGGAATCTTGTTCCGCGCGATATCGCCACGCGCGAAATCTTCAATGTCTGCACCAAGGAGGGCCTCAGCGTCGAACGCGACCGGCTGTGCGTGTATCTCGACGTAACGCAGCTTCCGCTCGACGTGCTCGATCGGAAGCTGGGGGGAATCCTCGAGATCTACGAGAAGTTCCAGGGGGTCGATCCTCGACGCCAGGCCATGAAGATCTTCCCCGCGGTCCATTACTCGATGGGGGGGTTGTGGGTCGATTACGAACGCACGGCCGAGGGCGGCCTTCGCGTTGGCTCGCCGCGCAACCAGCAGACGAACATCCCCGGGATCTTCGCGGTGGGGGAGTGCGACTACCAGTATCACGGGGCCAATCGGCTGGGAGCCAACTCGCTCGTGGCGTGCATCTTCAGCGGGCTCATCGTGGCCCCCGGCGTGGTTGCGTACTTCGACCAGGCGCCGGGCGCGCCGGCTGCGCAGCAGCCTTCGTCGCTCTTTGAGCGTGCCTTCGGCCGCCATCAGGCCGACTACAAGGCCTTGCTGGCGCGGTCGGGCGACGGCGAGAATCCGTACCGCGTGCACCAGGAACTGGGCCGCGTCATGACGAGTGCCGCGACGGTTGTGCGACACAACTCGGACCTGGACAAGGCCTACGGCGAAGTCCAAGCCCTGGAAGACCGGGCCCGGCGTTGTGCACTCTCCGACATCGGGACTTGGACGAACCAGAACCTGCTGTTCGCGCGGGCTCTGGGGGACATGTTCCCACTGGCCAAGACGATCCTCAAAGGGGCTCGGGCCCGGAATGAATGCCGCGGCGCCCATTTCAAGCCCGAGTTCGCTATGCCCGACGTCGCGGCAACGGAACCCGGCGAGCAGCGGCGGCAAGCCGAAGCCTGGTGCGAGCGGTTCGAGAAGAACAACCGAGAGTGGCTTAAGACGACGATCGCCTTGCTCGATGCGGACGGCGAGCCGAAACTGGACTACGAGGATGTCGACACTTCGTTGATCCCGCCGCGGCCGCGGCTTTACGGCGTGGTCGGGGGCGACATCATCGAGCAGGTGTGGAAGGAACGCCGGGCGGATAGCGCCTTGGAATTGCGACGGGGCGCGGTCGAGGTTTGAAGGAAGAGAACGAGGGTAGAGCCGCACATCCATGTCCACCACGCCTCACCACACCGACAATTCCCCCGCACCACCCCGGCCGGCGTCGTTCGAGGCCGTGGTCCTTCGCCAGGACGGGCCCGGCATGCCCAGCTATTGGGAACGGCATCGCGTCGACTACGAGTCGGATATGAACGTGATCAGCGTGCTTCAGAAGATTGCCGCACAAGGCCGGACTGCGGAAGGCCGCCCTGTAGCCCCCGTGGCGTGGGACTGCAACTGCCTGGAAGAGGTCTGTGGTGCGTGCACGATGGTCATCAACGGCAAAGTGCGCCAGGCGTGCACGGCCCTCGTCGACCGGCTTTTGGAAGACAATCCGGATCAGATCGAACTCCGGCCCATGTCCAAGTTTCCCGTGCTCCGCGACCTGGTGGTCGATCGCTCGCGGATGTTCGAGACGCTCAAAAAGATCCGCGCGTGGCTGCCGGTCGACAGCTACCTGGACATGGGCCCGGGCCCGCGGCAATCGCAGGACGATCAGGAACTGGCCTACACCCTGAGCAAATGCATGACCTGCGGGTGCTGCGTGGAGGCGTGCCCCCAGTATGTCAAGATCGAGTTGCGGCGAGGCCAGGGAGAAAGCGAGGACGCTTACGATCGCCGGCAGAAAGAGGCCTTCGACCGCCACTTTATGGGAGCTTTCGCCATCGGGTTAGTCGATCTGTTCAACACCAATCCCATCGGACAGATGACGTCGCGCGAGCGCCTTGACGCTTTGGTGTCGGAGGGGGGCGTGCAGGTCTGCGGCAACGCGCAGAACTGCGTCCGCGCGTGTCCCAAGGGGATTCCCCTCACCCAATCCATCGGCCGTGCCGGACGGATCGCCACGCGGCATGTCTTGAAGCGGTGGTTCGATCGGTAGAGAATGGCGTGTGGGCGGCCTCGTCGCACTGCCGCCTTTCCAACCATGCCTCTCGGAGCGCGATCGATGAACGCAGCCCTTTGGCGCAAGGCAATCCGCGACGCCTGGGTCCAGCTTGCGGTTTCCAGCCTGCTCCTCGTGCTTTTCGGCTGGTGTTTCGTCTGGCTGACGAGCCTCTTCCGTCCGGGCGCGATCACGGCGATTCTCGACTATCTTCCGAGCTTCGTGGAGACGTTGCTTGGCGTGCCACTGTCGAAACTGGCCACCCCG